>CAYNYN010000025.1:0-5527 GCA_964401445.1 uncultured Saprospiraceae bacterium
GAGCCGTCAGCGGGATACCAGTCCTGCTGACGGCTTTTTGATTGCCCTAACGGCGGCGCACTACGGCCACCGGCACCGTGGGGTCGGCCGTGCCGGTGAGCACGGGCGTCTGCACGCCGGCGGTGTAGCGGCGCACCTCGCGGCGCACGTACTGATACGTCTCTTCGAGGGTGACGATGCCGTCGGCATTGCGGTCGGCCAGCCCCTTGAGGGCCTGGATGAGGTAATAGCTGAACACGCCCGAACGCAGGTTACTGTCCTCGAGCGAGATCTCCTGGCCACGCGAGGAAAGCATCAGCGCGATGCCGCCCTGCTCAGGCGACAGCTGGCCGTACAGATCGGTCAGCAGGGTAGGGGCCTTGACGTGTTGCAGCGAGCCGCTGTGGCAGGCGTCGCCCAGCACCAGCTTGAGGCGGGCCCGGCTGCGCTGCATGATCTCGAGGATTTCTTCATGTGCCAGCTTGTGGAAGCTGCCGTCGTAGTCGGTGGGCAGGAAAGCCCCTTCGATGCCGTGGCCCGAGAAGTAGAAGAGCACCACGTCGTTGTCGTCGGCACGCAGCAGCACCTCCTGCATGGCACGCAGCACGTTGTCGCGCGTGGCTTCCTCGTCGATGAGGACGCGGATCTGCTCGTCGGGCAGGGCGCCCCCTTCCGGGCTTTTCAGGAAACTGTAGAGGCGGAAGGCATCGTTGTCGGTGTAGTGCAGTGCCGGCTGGTGGCTGTAGGCCGCGATGCCCACCACGACGGCCCAGATGCGCGCTTCGGGGTCGCGCAGCGGCTCCACCTCGATGCGCAGGTAGGGCGCATCGCGCGTGGCCAGGATCGTGGTGGTCTGCCCCAGGTCCCACTCGGCGGTGAGGGCGCGGCCGTCGGCGAAGGTCATGGTGCCCAGGCCGTCGGGCAGGGTGCGGTACCAGCCGCCCCGGTAGTGATCGCCGTTGGCGTACCAGACTTCGCCTTCGCCGCCCGGCAGTCCGTTTTTGAACTGGCCCACATACACACTTCCGTCGGCGAAGACGTAGCGGCCGGTGCCTTCGGCGCAATATTCGTCGTTGCAGTCGCGCAATGGGCTTTTGGCACCGACAGCGTCAACGGCCCGCTGCTGCGCATCGAGGCGCTGCCCTGACTGCCATTGTCCGGTCCAGACGGTGCCGTCGGCCCCGACCCATCGGCCCTCGCCGTGCTTCTTGCCGCGATGCCAGTTGCCTTCGTAGCGCGTGCCGTCGGCATATTGGCGGATGCCGAACCCCTCGAACTGCCCCTTGACGAACTGCCCTTCGTACCATCCGCCATCGGCGAAGTAGTACTTGCCCTTGCCGTGCGGCAGGTCGTCTTGCCAGTTGCCTTCGTAGCGCGTGCCATCCACCCAGCGCATCTTGCCGTAGCCGTTGCGCCGATCGGCATGCCACTGGCCCAGGAAGTCGTGCCCTTCGGCAAACTTCAGGCGGCCCTCGCCTTCGCGCAGTCCTTCGGCGAACCAGCCCAGATAGACATCGCCCCGGCGGTAGTAGCGGATGCCGCTGCCGTGCATCTTGCCGTTTTTGAACCAGCCCTTGTACACGCTGCCATCGGGTAGCTTCATTTCGCCATAGCCTTCTGTGCAATCGCCCTTGAGGCATTGGGCGTGCAAGGCGAAAGGTGTGAAGACCACGGCGAGGAGGGAAAAAAACAACAGCCTGACCATGTGATTTCCATTTTGTGTGTTCCGCGGGATAAAGAGGTGTCGTGGTCAGACCATAGGCAGGAAGTGTTTGAAGTGCTCGAAGCAAGAAACTCGACCGGCCGGCTTCTTATTGCATTTTTCGCATGACGATAATTTGCCATGCTTGTCCATTTGTCGGCTGCTGGGCAGCATGAAAAAGCGGGGTGCAGCACGCTGCACCCCGCAAAAGAGTAGTGTATGAAACGTGGATTATGGATTTTCGTCCTGGGCCGGCCACTCAGAAGCCGTACACTGCCGCCAACAAAAAGGAAGCCAGCACGTCCGTCGGGTCCGGGTCTTCCGTGGGAAATATGGGCTGGCTCGTGCGATCCATGCGCAGCTCCGGGATGAGCGTGAGCGGCCCCAGTGCCACATTTCCCGAAAGGGTGAGCGCCACCGCCGATGCATGACCTTCGGCGTCGTACGCACCCAAGGCGCCATAGCCGCCTTGTGATTCGCTGAAGTACTCGCTGCGCAGGCCCAGGGCGGCATTTTCCGAAAGGGCATACTTCAGGTAAAGCGCCGTGCCCATGTAGCCTGCCGGGTTACCTTCCACGGTCACTGCCTTGCCGGCGGCCCAGGTCTGGCCGGAGCGGGTTTGATTGATGCTGGCGTTGAGGCCGACGTACCATTTATCGCTCAGGTCGAAGCCGGCGGTCAGGTCCACCTGGAAGAGCGGCCCTGCCGAGGCATCGCCTTCCTGAGCCGTGGCCGGATCGAGCTTGCCGTCCTGGTCGCCGTACAGCAGGTTGAGATAGATGCCCTTGTAGCCGAGCTGGGCCCCGACCGACCAGGTGCCCACGGGGTTGAACTCGGTCAGGTCGGTGGGGTTGAACAGCCCGACCATGAGGCTGAGGTCGTCGCTCAGGGCCAGGTCGGCTTTCAGGCCGGTATGCGAGAAGGGGCCGTAGGAGAAGAGGTAGGAGGTGGAGTAGTGGAAATTGCCTGTGGGCGCGATGAGCTCGTAGCCCACGAAGGTGTTGAAATTGCCGAGCGTGAGCGTGAGCTTGTCGGTGGGCTGGTACCACACGTACAACTGGTTGATGAGGTTGGCCGGTGCCGCCGAGGCGAAGACGGCTTCCTCGCCGCGCGGGCCCACCACCAGGTCGGCCACCACGCCGGCACGGTCAGCCTCCCAGGTGCCCACCACGTCGATCATGCCCAGGCTGAAGCCCGGCCTGTCGGCAAATGCGGTGGGCGCGGTGACCGCCGTGCCGGCGAAGGTGTTCGGTACGTTGAGATTGGTGCGGAAGTACACATCGACCGAGCCCGAGAGGCTGAAACCGGACGTTTCGCTCTGGCTGGCCTCTGCGGCTGTGGGTGCAGCGGGTGGTACGGGAGTGCCCGGTCCTACATCCGTTTCGGCCAGGCTCTGACCGGATAGGAGTATCGGCCTTGCGGCCAAAAGCCCGAACAGGACAAGACAGAGAACGACGTTTCGCGTAGTCATGGCGATCAGTTTGAAAGGGTGAACGAATAGGGATGCTGATCACCGGCCGACGCGACGGAGGCAAACAACAGCACGACGCGATGCGCGCCATTGCGTATGTTTGCCGTTGCGCACAGATATCGGTCAACCGGTATCGGAGCCTTCGCCTCTTCGGAGTGCGAGGGCTTTTTGGTTTTTTGGGGTGGGGCAGGCATGCGTTCAGGCTGCCTGCCCCCCTTGGTTTCGAGTCGATCATACGGGGTGGACTCATGCCGATGCTGCCGCCGAAAACTGGAGGGAAGGCTCGGCCGCGGGGCCGGGTTCGTAGGCTTCCAGGTCGTGTTCGGTGATATCGAGTCCTTTGATTTCCATCTCTTCCGGCACGCGGATGCCGATCGTGACTTTCAGAAGGTACATCAGGCCAAAGGCGAACAGGAAGGTGAACGCGCCGATGGCCAGCGTGCCGTAGAGCTGCACCCAGAGCTGGTGCCAGCCGGCCCTGGCGCCGAAGATGCCCACGGCCAGCGTGCCCCAAATGCCGCACACCAGATGCACCGAGGTGGCACCCACGGGGTCGTCGATGCGGATGCGGTCGAAAAACACCACGGCCAGCGGGATGATGGCGCCCGCGATCAGGCCGATGGCAATGGCTTCGCCCGGACTCATCAGGTCGGCGCCGGCAGTGATGCCCACCAGGCCGCCGAGGATGCCGTTGAGCACCATCGAAAGGTCGTAGGCGCCGAAGAGCAGCCGCGACAGGACGAACGCGCCGATGGCACCCGCCGCACCGGCCAGGGCCGTGGTGACGAAGACCAGCGACACGGCCATCGGGTCGGCCGAAAGCACCGAGCCGCCATTGAAGCCGAACCAGCCGAACCACAGCAGCAGCACGCCGATGGTGGCCAGGGGCATGCTGTGGCCCGGTATGGGCTTGATCCTGCCATCCTTGCCGTACTTGCCCAGGCGCGGGCCCAGCAGCAGCACGCTCGCCAGTGCGGCCCAGCCCCCTACGGCATGCACCAGGGTCGAACCGGCAAAGTCATAAAATCCGGCCGCATCGAGCCAGCCGCCGCCCCATTTCCACATGCCGGTGATGGGGTAGCTGGTGGCTACGAACACCGTGGCAAACAGGAGGAACGACTCGAGCTTGATGCGCTCGGCTACTGCCCCCGACACGATGGTGGCCGCCGTGGCGGCAAACATGGCCTGGAAGATGAAGTCGGTCCAGTAGGTGTAGGCACCATCGGCATAGGCGATTCCGCCGGCCTCGCCTTCCGGCAAATGCAGCCCGAAGCCCGCAAAGCCGAAGAAACCACCCTCATTGACGCCGGGGTACATCAGGTTGTAGCCCACGATGTAGTAGGTGAGCAGGCCGATGGCGATGATCAGTGCGTTTTTGAACAGGATGTTGACCACGTTTTTGCGGCGCACGAGCCCGGCCTCGAGGGTGGCAAAGCCCAGGTGCATGATGAACACCAGCGTGGCCGCAATCAGGATCCAGAGGTTGTTGACGGTGAATAATGCCTCGTTCATGATGCGGTTGGTTTGGTTTGTGAGCAAATGAGGTTTCGACAGCAGGCCCATCAGGGCCGCGTGAGGGTGTGGCCCATGGCCACGAGGCATTTGGCTTGCAATGGCAGGGCGGGCAAAGCGATCAGAGGGCCTCGGGGCCGCGATCGCCGTTGCGGATGCGGATCACCTCCTCTACGGGGTACACGCTGATCTTGCCGTCGCCGATCTCGCCCGTGCGTGCCGACGAGAGGATCGCCTCGATGATGGCGTCCACCTTCTCGTCTTCGCACAGGATGTCGATCTGGACACGGCCGATGAAGCCCGCATCGTAGGTGCTGCCGCGGTACACGATTTTGGGTCCCGGCTCGTGGCCGTAGCCCTTGACGTCCTTGAAGGTGAAGAAGCGCACGCCGATTTGCGCAAGGGCATCGCGCACCTCTTCGAACTTCGACAGACGAATGATGGCTTCGATTTTTTTCATGGTATCGCGCTTTGGTGAAGGAATGGCCAGGCAGCCCGCAGCTCCGCGGCGGGGTCACGATGTTCAAATTCATTGGTCAGGGCTGTGTGTAGGGGGTGAAAAATTCCGAGAGAGTGAATTTTTGGTTTTCAGGCGTGCTGAAATCGGAAAATCTTTTCTTTCGGAATTGATTTTTGCGATTTACCCCTGTGTGATTGCGCTACAAATATCCTTTCGGAAAAAACATCGCGCCCGATCAAGATGGGGGTGGTTACGATGTTCAACGGGGTTTTGTTTGTTGTTTTGCTTGGAAATCAGCGAGTTGTGCAACAAATAGCTTAGTTTCGTTTTGAAACTAACTGATTTTTGTCAACCCGAGGGGAGAGACGGAGTGACAGAGAGAGTGAGAGAGGAGTGAGGAGAG
>CAYNYN010000025.1:5627-13260 GCA_964401445.1 uncultured Saprospiraceae bacterium
CGCTCAACGCTCAACCTGTGAAGGAGAGACGAGTGCTGCCCAGGCGAGCAGGCCGATGCCGAGGGGCAGCAGCACGGTCAGGCCGAAGAGGACCTCGTAGGTGGCGGGCAGGAAGCCCCAGGCACCCCAGAAGAACAGCCCCTGCAGGAAGAGCCAGCTTTCGGTGCCGACCAGTCCGCCCAGGAAGGCTGCCAGGCCGAGGCGTGCATGCCGGCTGCGGGCAGGCCACATTTGCCGAAAGGCAGAAAAACCCAGCAGCCCGCAGGTCACCACGCCCAGCAGGATGAGATGGATGAAGCCGATGACGAAGTTGCGGATGGTGTAGGCCACCTTGGCGATGAAGGGCAGTACCACGGCCGTCTGGATGGCCACTTTCAGTACGAAGGCCAGCAGGGCGATGCCCAGCAGCAGCTGCACGATGCCATCGAGCCGCGTACGCAAGGCGCCGAAATGGGGCCGGATGAGTGCGAGGAAGAACCACAGCGCCACGGCCTGCACGACCACTCCGATGCTGTTGAGCGCAAAGAGCCAGGGCCTGGGGTTGGACCAGGTCACGGCCAGCGCATAGGTCAGCAGGCACGAGGCCGACAGCCACCACAGGAAGCGGCGCACCTTGCCCACCGGCAAGTCGATGCCCATAGCCTCCATCAGGCGGAAGCCGAGCGCGAGGATGCCGAACAGGAACCAGCCATTGAACTGGAAATGCAGAAAAAACTGCACGGCCATGTAGTACCATGCCGAGCCGCGCAGGTCGGTGAGCATGAGGGCAGGCATGGCCCACAGCGCCAGCGTGGACAAGGCCATGAAGGCGATGGCGGCGCGGGCCAGCATGCCGGCCGGGGTGCCTTTCGGCAAATGGGGCCAGAGGCGCCACGCAAAGGCATAGGCCAGCAACAGGAAAAGGGTGGAAAAAGCGATGCTCCATGCTGCATAGCCCTGCACCCAGAAGGCCACGAACAGGGCCCAGGCAGTGGCGACGAGGGCCAGGAAGAGCTGGCGCCAGCGGCGATCGCGATGCGTGGGCGGAACGAATTCGCGGTAAAGCAGCAGGTACAGGGCCGGCCATGCCCAACCCATCATGGCGAAGTGGGAGTGGGCGTGCAGCACGTTGTAATAATCCATCCAGGGCAGCTCCACCACGAAGGCCAGACGCATCAGCGTGCCGGCCAGGGCAGCAGCGAACAGGTTGAGCAGTAGCAACGGCCAGGCTTTCTCCAGCATGGTTTTTTCGCTTTTTCAAAAGCGCAGCAGGGGCGACACGCCAGGTACATGCCGCCCCGCTGCGTGACACTCATTGGTTACTCACTTTTCGGCAACGGGCTTACCGTCGTTGTAGAACATGAATTCGAGCACGTCACGGGCGTCCTGCTCGCTGAGGTTCTGGTTGGGCATGCGCACCAGACACTCCTTGAGCAGCTCCTGTGCCACGGGGTCTTTTTCGAGCATGGCATCGGGGTCCACCACCATGTTCATGATCCAGACGGGGGAGCGGCGCTCGGTGATGCCTTTCCAACCCGGACCCACGACGCGCTGGTCGGTGAGCTTGTGGCAGGCGGCACACTTCATCTCGTAGATGGCCTTGCCGCGCTCCACCATGTCGGGGTCGAGCGGGTCGTTGAGCTTCACTTCCTTGATTTTGCCTACCACCACCTCGCCGCCGGCATCGGCAGCCTGTTGGTCGGCAAGCATGCTCTTGGGCTTGGAGGCGGGCTTGTCGGCCGAGTCATTGCCGCTCTCGCCCCCGCAGGCCCACACGAAGAGGCCCAGTACAGCAAGCATTGCGATCTTCTTCATAATCCTTCAGATTTTGTAAAACAATAAATGATTGAGTGAACTGCAAAAAGTCGATGGACGATGGACGATAGACGATGGATACACGGGCGTTCTTTTAAATCGCTGTAAATCAAATTTAAACATTAAACTCAAACCCTCCAGGCGCAACCATCAAATCCTCATCGTCGAGTGTTTGAGCGTTTGTGCCAGCACCTCGATCGTGTGCAGCCCGAACTGATACTCGAGGCTCTGCCTCAATACGGCCACACTGGCATGGATGGGACAGGGTCGGGCAGCATCGCATTCCTTCAGGCCCAGCATGCACCCCTGGAATAAACTTTCCCCATCGAGGGCTACGATCAGCTCTTTGAGCGTCCGCTGGCGTTGTGCCGGGGTCAGATAAAAACCACCGTTGGGTCCTTTTATCGAGCTGACGAAACCTTTTCGGGCCAGCTCCTGCAGGGCTTTGGCCAGAAAGGCACGCGGCAACTCCAGTGTTTCGGCAAGGCGATCGACGGAGAAGTGCTCCGCTTCGCTGCCTTCCGCGGCCATATAGAGAATGGCCCTGATGGCATATCGTGCTTTTTGCGAGAGCATGTCCTCAAATGGTTTTTTCAGGTGATCAGGTCTTCATTTCGGCGGCAAAGTACAGCAAGCGGCGGGGCTTGAATGCTGACCAAAGTCAGCTATTGCAATGACCGGCGTCAGTGGCAGCTGCCCGGCGGTCACCCACTTTTGCCTTTGCAAAAAGGACAAAAACATCTTTTTAATTCAAAAACCAACGGATTTATGAAGAACCTGATCGTCATCCGAAACCTCGCCCTGCTCTTTGCGGTGGCTGCAGGTGCCGCCTTGTGGTCGGGCTGTGGCCAACAGGGGGGCAACGCGGGCAAGAGCGGTGCGCTGAGCGGCAGCGCCGCCGAGAAAGTGTACGTGGCTCCGGGAGAAAAGGACGAGTTCTACGCCTTCATGTCGGGCGGCTTCTCGGGCCAGGTATCCGTACATGGTTTGCCTTCGGGCCGTTTGTTCAAGATCATCCCCGTCTTTTCGGTGGATGCCGAGAAGGGCTACGGCTTCAACGAGGAGACCAAGGCGATGCTGAACACGTCGCACGGCTTCATCCCCTGGGATGACGCCCACCACCCCGAGCTGTCGCAGACCAATGGTGAGACCGACGGGCGCTGGCTGTTCATCAATGCCAACAACACGCCGCGCATCGCCCGCATCGACCTGAGCACGTTCGAGACGGCGGAGATCGTGGAGATCCCCAACAGCGGCGGTAACCACAGCTCGCCCTTCACAACTGAAAACACCGAGTACGTGGTGGCCGGTACGCGCTTCGGCGTGCCCTATCCGCAGCAGGACGTGCCCATCAGCAGCTATGCCGAGAAGTTCAAGGGCATGCTCACCTACGTGAAGGTGGATCCCGAGACGGGCCACATGGACATCGCCTTCCAGATCCTGCTGCCCGCCTTCGACTACGACCTGGCCCACTCGGGCAAGGGCAAGAGCCATGGCTGGACGTTCTTCACCAGCTACAACACCGAGCAGAAACACTCGCTGCTCGAGGTAGCCGCTTCGCAGCGCGACAAGGACTTCATCGCTGCCGTCAACTGGAAGAAAGCCGAGGAATACATCGCACAGGGCAAGTATCACGAAGTGCCGGCACGCTATGCCGTCAACCGCTACGACGACGAGACCCACATGGCCACCTCGACCATCAAGGACAAGGTCAGGGTGCTGATTCCGGAAGAGTGCCCGGGTATGGTGTACTTCCTGCCCACGCCCAAGTCGCCCCACGGCGTCGATGTCGATCCGACGGGTGAATACATCGTGGGCAACGGCAAGCTGTCGGCTGACCTGACGGTGCACAGCTTTACCAAGATGATGCAGGCCATCGAGAACGAGTCGTTCGAGACGGTCATCGAAGGCATCCCCGTGCTGAAGTACGAAGACGTGGTGGCTGGCGTAGTGAAGGAAGCCGGTCTGGGTCCGCTCCACACCGAGTTCGACGACAAGGGCTATGGCTACACCTCCTTCTTCATCAGCTCCGAGGTGGTGAAGTGGAAAGTGGGCACCTGGGAAGTAGTGGACCGCGTGCCGACCTACTACTCGATCGGTCACCTGATGATTCCGGGTGGCGACAGCCGCAAGCCCCAGGGCAAATACCTGGTGGCCCTCAACAAGATCACCAAGGACCGCTACCTGCCCACGGGCCCCGAGCTCTGCCACGCGGCCCAGCTCTACGACATCTCGGGCGACAAGATGGAGCTGCTGCTCGACTTCCCGACCATGGGTGAGCCGCACTACGCACAGGGCATCCCGGCCGACCGCATCATCCCGCGTCAGAAGAAGTTCTTCAAGCTCGAAGAGAACAAGCACCCCTATGCAGCCAAGGGTGAGAAGGAAGCCCGCGTGGAACGCAAGGGCAACGAGGTACACGTGTACATGACCACCATCCGCAGCCACTTTGCACCCGACAACATCGAGGGCATCAAGGTGGGCGACAAGGTGTACTTCCACGTGACCAACCTCGAGCAGGACTGGGATGTGCCGCACGGCTTCGCCATCCTGGGCGCCAACAACGCCGAGCTGCTCATCATGCCGGGTCAGACCGAGACGCTGCTGTGGGAGCCCAAGGCCGAAGGCGTCTATCCGTTCTACTGCACCGACTTCTGCTCGGCACTGCACCAGGAGATGCAAGGCTATGTACGCGTCTCGCCGCGCAACGCCAATGTCGCCCTGAAGTGGTGGCTGGGTGAAGAAGAGCCCGTACAGTGATCTACTTCAGGTTTTTCAACCTCGCCGGAGTGGCTACGGCTGCTCCGGCCCTTTTCCAAAACCAGCAAAAAACCACGTCATGAAAAGGCTGCCGCAAATAATGATGTTCCTGGCTTCGCTCCTGCTCGTCAGCCTGTTCATCTGGCCCATGTGGCGCATCACCCTGGTGGCCCCTCAGTACCCCGGCGGGGTGACGATGTACATCTACATCAACAGGATCGGGGGCGAGAGTGAGGGCACCTTACAGAACATCAACATCCTGAACCACTACGTGGGCATGGAGCCCATCGTGCCCGAGTCGATCCCCGAGCTGCAGTACTTCCAGTGGATCGTGCTGGCCATGGTCGTGCTGGGGCTGGTGGCTGCCATCGTCAACCGCAGAGGTGCTTTCCTGGCCTGGGCCATCACCATGATCGTTTTGGCGGCAGCCGGGTTGTACGATTTCTACCTGTGGGAATACGCCTACGGGCACAACCTCAGCCCCGACGCGCCGATCAAGATCCCGGGCGCCTCGTACCAGCCGCCCCTGATCGGCACCAAGACCATTTTGAACTTCATTGCCACCTCACTGCCGCACACGTCGGGCATCCTGGCCGGTGTGGCCATCGTGCTGGCGCTGGCAGCCTGGTGGCTCAAGGGAAAAATCGAATCCGATGAAAAAGCTCCTGCTCGCCGCGCTCGTCGTGCTGATGCACTCGTGCACACCCTCGCCTGAGCCCATCCACTATGGCGAAGCGCTGTGCCACTGGTGCAAGATGACCATCGTGGACCGCCAGCATGCCGCCGAGGCCGTGACCACCAAGGGCAAGGTCTTCCAGTTCGACGCCATCGAGTGCATGATGCAGTTCCTCGATGACCAGGGCGACGAAAGCGGTTTTGCCCTGCTGCTGGTCAACGACTTCGAGCAGCCCGGCGAGCTGACCGATGCGCGCACGGCCACCTACCTGGTCAGCGAGCAGCTGCCCAGCCCCATGGGCGCCTTTCTTTCGGCTTTCGCCAAACGGGAAACCGCCGAGGCGATGCAGCGCGAGAAAGGGGGTACCCTGTACGATTGGGAAGGGGCACGTGCCTACGTACGCAATCGATGAACGACTCCCGGCTCTATGGGGGATTGCCATCACCAGATCGTTCATCAAAAACGAGTAGCCATGAAAATCGACACGATGTTCCGCACAGTACTGATGGTATGGGTTGTCAGTGCGTTCGTTGCCTGCCAGCAGCAGACCAGCGCACCCGAGGCCAGCGCCAGCACGGCACCCACCAAGGGGCAGTCGGCAGTAGTCGATCCCGACTCGAAGCCGCACATCCTGCAGATCGCCCTCAACTCGCCCGACCACACCACGCTGGTCAAGGCCGTGCAGGCCGCCGGCTTGGAGGACGTGCTGACCAATGCCGGCCCGCTGACGGTGTTCGCACCGACCAATGATGCGTTTGCGCAGCTGCCCGAGGGCACGCTCGACGAGCTGCTCAAGCCCGAAAACAAGCAGACGCTGGCACGCATCATCAAGTTCCATGCGGCGCCGGGCAAGTTTACCGAGGACATGCTGAAAGATGGAATGAACCTGTTCATGGCGTCGGGCCACTACGTCAAGGTCGAGAAGAAGGCCGACGGCACCTACGTGCATGGCGCCAAAATCATCGGCACCGTAGAGGCATCCAACGGCCTGATCCACGTCGTGGACAAGGTCATGTTGCCGCCAGAGCTGCAATGACGCATAGGAAGGGAGGGCACGTCCCTCCCGTTTTTTTCCCATTTGCCGAAAGGCAGACCAGGAGCGATAGCGCCCACTGCGCTGCGCTGCACATACAAGGAACGACCGATATGAAAAACCTGAAGTACATCCTCATCCTCGCGCTGCTCACTGCCTGGCTTTCGCCAAACGTCGCCCGGGCGGCCACCTGGCGCGTATGTGCCGACTGTCCGGTGTCGAGCCTGCGTGCCGCCATCCGGCAGGCGGCCCCCTGCGACACCATCGTGGTGGACGGGGGCGTGTGGGCCGACACGACCATCGTGATCGACAAGTCGATCGTGCTGCTGGGCGTCAATGATCCCGTCATCGACGGACAGGGCGGCAAGCACGAGCTGATGCTCATCGCAGCCCATCAGGTGGAAGTGGCCGGCTTCACCTTCCGCAACATGGGCGTCAACTTCCTCGAAGACGTGGCCGCGCTGCGCGCCGAGGGCGTGCGCGAAGTGCACATCCACCACAACCGCTTCGAAAACACCTTCTTCGCCATCTACCTGGCGCACGTGCGCGGGGGCGAGATCGCCAACAACGTGATCCGTGGCCAGGCCGTAGAGGAAAACAACTCGGGCAACGCCATCCATGCCTGGTACTGCAGCGATCTGCGCATCCACGACAACGACGTGGCCGGCCATCGCGACGGCATCTACTTCGAGTTCGTCGATCACAGCCGCATCGCCGACAACCACAGCCACGACAATCTGCGCTATGGCCTCCACTTCATGTTTTCCGACGACGACGTCTATTACCGCAACACCTTCGAGCGCAACGGGGCAGGCGTGGCCGTCATGTTCAGCCGCCGCATCGACATGTGGCACAACGTCTTTCGCCACAACTGGGGCGGCGCCTCGTTCGGCCTGCTGCTCAAAGAGATTTACGATGCCGAGATCCGCGACAACCATTTCGAAAAGAACACCATCGGCATCTTCGTCGAAGGCTCGAACCGCATCACCTACACGCGCAACCGCTTCGAGCGCAATGGCTGGGCCGTCAAAATGAACGGCGGATGCCTGGACAATGCCTTCACGCACAACGCTTTCCTGCACAACACCTTCGACCTGGCCACGCAAATCGACAACGAGACCAACACCTACGACGAGAACTACTGGAGCGAGTACGCGGGCTACGACCTGGACCGCGACGGCTTCGGCGACGTGCCGCACCGGCCCGTCAAGCTCTTTGCCTGGGTGGTGCAGGAAACGCCCGAAGCGGTGGTGCTGCTGCGCAGCCTGTTCGTCGACCTGCTCAACTTTTCCGAAAAGGTGAGCCCGGTGCTCACACCTGCCACCGTCCAGGACCATCGGCCGCTGATGTGGCCGGGGACGTGAGGGCAG
>CAYNYN010000025.1:13360-19408 GCA_964401445.1 uncultured Saprospiraceae bacterium
TGCTTACGCAAAAACCTGAAGTAATGATCGCCATTCACAATCTGAACAAGTCATTTGGCCGGCTCGAGGTGCTCAAGGGCATCGACTGCCGGTTCGACCAGCCGGGCACCATCTCGGCCATTCTCGGGCCCAACGGCTCGGGCAAGACCACGCTCATCAAGAGCATCCTGGGCATGGTGTTGCCCGACAGCGGCCGCATCGAGGTCTTTGGTCAGGACATCCGCCGGCAGCATGCCTATCGCGACCGCATCAGCTATCTGCCCCAGATCGCTCGGTTTCCCGAAAACCTGCGCGTGCGCGAGCTGATCGGCATGGTGCAGGATTTGCGCAAGCGCCCCGGTCAGCCCGAGGCCCTGATCGCCCGCTTCGGGCTCGAGCCCTGGCTCGACAAGCCGCTGGGCACCCTCTCGGGCGGCACCCGCCAGAAGGTCAATCTGGTGCTGGCTTTCATGTACGACAACCCCATCTTCATCCTCGACGAGCCCACGGCCGGCCTCGATCCCGTAGCCATCATCCGGCTCAAGGAGATGATCGATGAGGCGCGCGCTGCCGGCAAGATCGTCCTGCTCACCACGCACATCATGTCGCTGGTAGAGGAGCTGGCCGACGAGGTGGTCTTCCTGCTCGACGGGCAGGTGCGCTTCCGCGACAGCGTGGGGGCCCTCAAGGCGGCATTCGATGCGCCCAGCGTAGAGCGCGCCATCGCCAGCCTGCTGCTGCAAAACGGGCAGGCGCAGGCAGCCGTCGGGTAAGGGACGTTTTTTCTCACACAAACAGGGCACGGCAAGCCATGCCCGCAAAAATGAAAACATCATGCTCAAGGTACTGAAATACACGCTCTACGATCTGTTGCGCAGCCGTTCGCTGCTGTTCTATTTCGGCTTCTACCTGTTGTTCACCCTCGGCCTGTTCTGGCTGAGCGCCGACCTGCAGAAGGTGCTGGTGAGCCTGATGAACGTGGTGCTGGTACTCGTGCCGCTCATCGCCACCATGTTCGGCGTGATGTACTACTACAACTCGCGCGAGTTCACGGAGCTGTTGCTGGCCTTGCCGCTGCCCCGGCGCGACATCTTCCTGGGGCAATATGCGGGCCTGGCCGGCTCGATGGCGCTGGCGCTGCTGTTGGGCGTCGGCCTGCCGTTCCTGTTGTACGGTCTGGCCGGCTCGGCCCTGGTAGGGCAGTTCCTCGTGCTGCTGGGCACGGGCGTCGTGCTGACCTTCGTCTTCAGCGGCATCGCCTTCTTCATCGCCCTGCGCAACGACAACCGCATCCGCGGCTTTGGCCTGGCCATCCTCGTGTGGCTGCTCTTCGCCGTGGCCTACGACGGCGCGCTGCTGCTGGCCCTGGCCCTGCTGCGCGACTATCCGCTCGAAAAATTTGCACTGGGCGCCTCCCTGTTCAACCCCATCGACCTGTCGCGCATCCTCATCATGCTCAAGCTCGACGTGGCTGCGCTGATGGGCTTCACGGGGGCGGTGTTCCGCAAATTCCTGGGTACGGGTCTGGGTAGTATGGTAGCCGTCCTGGTGCTGCTGCTGTGGGTGGCAGGGCCGCTGGGCGCCATCCGCATGGTGGCCGAAAGGAAGGATTTCTGAGTGGCTATGGACAAAGGACGATGGACGATAGACGATGGACGATGGACGATGGATATGTGAGTTGAGTTTGCAAAACATTGCAAATCAACTTTAAACACTAAACTTTAAACTTTAAACTGAAACTCTCCACGCTCAACCATACAATTCAAAATCGTCAAGACATGGAACTGAACCTGCAAGAACAAACCGTAGCGGAAATCGTCAGTGAAAATTACCGGGCCGCGGAGGTGTTCCGTCGTTATGGCATCGACTTTTGCTGTGGCGGGCAGGCCAGGGTAGCCGACGTGTGCGCCCGCAAGGGCGTGGATGTGGGGCAGCTGCAGGCCGAGCTCGAAGCGGCCCTTTCGGAAAAAACGGAGGGCACGCCCGACTTCCGCAACTGGTCGGCCTCGCTGCTGGCCGACTACATCGAGGAGCGCCACCACACCTATGTGCGCGAAAAGCTGCCCATGCTGCTGCAGTACAGCGAGAAGGTGGCCAAGGTGCACGGGCATGCCCATCCCGAGGTGGTGCGGCTGGCGGGCATGGTGCGCGAGCTGGCCAGCGAGCTGGAGCAGCACCTGATGAAGGAGGAACGCATCCTGTTCCCCTACGTGCGCCAGCTGGCCCGCGCTGCCAAAGGTGAAGGAACTGTCATGGCGCCTCCTTTCGGCACCGTGGAAAACCCCATTCGCGTCATGCGCCACGAGCACGACCACGCCGGCGAGCTGATGCGGCAGATGCGCGCGCTGACCGACGACTTCACGCCGCCCGAATATGCCTGCAACACCTGGCGCGTGCTGTATCAGCTGCTCGACGAGTTCGAGCGCGACCTGCACATGCACGTCCATCTCGAGAACAATCTGCTGTTCCCCAAGGCGGAAGCTCTGGAAAAAGAATGGACGACCACTCCCTGATCACCATCCGAACGCAAGGATCCCTGGAAGCCATGGGTGATCTTTTCGCGATCCTGCATCCCGCCGGGTGCAGGATTTTTTTCTGTGGCGACAACTCTTTGGGTGGGGCGGTGTTGAGGAAGCAGCATCGGTACACCCCGTAACCTGACCGGTGTACGGCGCGCCTGTCGCCAAACTTGCGTGCCCTATATTTGCAAAGCGAACCGACCAACACACTTTCCATGCTGCGCCTTTCCGACATCATTCCTCGTACGGCCTTGCACCTGGTGGCCCTGATGGCCATCGTGGGCGTGCTGTGGTCGGGGGCAGGCGTGCAGTGGTGGATGGCTTCGCTCAGCGAAAAGACACATCTGGTGTCGACAGCCTCGCAAAACGATGGCGAGCCGGTGGAAGATCACCACAAGAAAGACAAACACCAGGACACCAAGATTCTGATCCGCACGGAAATGAGCGAACGGGCATGGAGCACGTCGCTCGTTCGTCCGTCCGTGGAAATCGTACTGTCCCCGCTGCACCATCCCGATGTGCTGACCCCACCTCCCGAGTGCTGAATTCCTTCTGATTTTTTCGAAAGCCATTCCTTTCCTTTAGCGGGTAGCTGAGGATTGGGATTGTATTTATTTTTTTGACAACCAAAAAATAGTGTCATATGCCATTGTCACATCTCAAGCGACTGAAGATGACCCCTCAGGTACAAAAGAACCTCACCCCTGAGGAGGCCCTTGAGTTGCTTCAAGCAGGAAATGAGCGATTTTTGAAGAACCAGCCCTTCGACCGCCATTTGCCTTCCGAAATCAAGGAAACGGCTTCCGGGCAGTACCCCTTTGCCATCGTGCTGAGCTGCATCGATTCGCGCGTGCCTACCGAAGTGCTCTTCGATCAGGGGATCGGCGATCTGTTCAATGCCCGCATTGCCGGCAATTTTGTCAACAAGGACATCCTCGGCAGCATGGAGTTTGCCTGTGCCGTGGCGGGCTCGAAGCTCATCGTGGTGATGGGGCACACTTCGTGTGGTGCCGTGAAGGGTGCTTGCGACCACGTGGAGCTGGGCAACCTGACCGACATGCTGAAAAACCTCGAGCCTGCCGTGGAGCAGACGCCTGCTGATCCCGATGAAGACCGCAGCTCTGCCAATGAGGATTTCGTCAACCGCGTGGCACAGACCAATGTCGAGCTGACGTTGGAGCGCATCCTGAAGGAGAGCGAAGTGCTGCGCTACCTTTTCGAAAAGGGAGAGATCGGTCTGGTGGGTGCCATGTATGACGTGGCTTCGGGCAAAGTAACCTTTGGCCCGTTGCAGTGGAAGCGACCTGCCTGAGCGAATTTCGGTAAAAGACAACCTGCTGAGTCAGGTCAGGCGTTGCGCGTGCAACGGGGCCTGACTCGTTTTTTAAAAATGAAAGATATATGAACATCAAACTGATTCCCGATATCACCTTCAAGCATATCCGGGGCGATCTTTTCGGCGGCATCACGGCCGGCATCGTGGCGCTGCCGCTGGCGCTGGCCTTCGGCCTGCAGTCGGGCCTGGGCGCTGCCGCCGGCCTGTACGGCGCCATCTTCATCAGCTTTTTCGCCGCGCTTTTTGGCGGCACCAATACCCAGATCTCGGGTCCCACCGCACCCATGACGGCGGTGAGCATGGTGGTGGTTGCCGGCATCATGGCCAACTTCGAGGGCGACATTCAGAAGGCGCTGCCAGCCATCCTCATGGTCTTTCTGCTGGCCGGCCTCATGCAGATCGGCCTGGGCCTGATGCGGGTGGGGCAGTACATCCGGTACATTCCCTACCCGGTAGTGTCGGGCTTCATGACCGGTATCGGCGTGATCATCCTGATCACCCAGCTATTGCCGGCCATGGGCTACTATCCCAAGGAGGACATGGAGTTCGTCGGCCAGTTCAAGCCGCAGGCCGAGGAGGTGATCCTCGAGAAGATCCTGCGGGCCGAAGCGGCGGAAGAGCTGCTCGTGCTCGAAGACTTCAAGGAGACCATCGAACGGGCCCAGCACATCACCGAAGAGGACATCATGGGTGAGGCGCGGGCACTGGCCGCCAGGGAGGCCTCGGGCGTGATGGGTGCGCTCAAGCTCATCCCGCGCGCCCTGAGCCGCATCAACTACACCGACCTGATCATGGTGTTGCTCACCATTTTCATCATCTATGGCTTCAAACGGGTCACCACGGCTTTGCCCAGCTCGCTGGTGGCGCTCATCGTGGTGTCGGCGGGGGCCTTCTTCCTGCTGCCCGAGTACCGCACCATCGGCGACATTCCGTCGGGCTTCCCCGAGCTGAAGCTGGGCCTGCTCACCTCGGTCGATCTGGGCACGGTGTGGCCCTACATCCCCATGGCCTTGTCGCTGGCGCTGCTCGGCGCCATCGACTCGCTGCTGACCTCGCTGGTGGCCGACAACATGACCAAGACGCGCCACAACCCCGACCAGGAGCTGTTCGGGCAGGGCATCGGCAACTCGGTGGCGGCGCTCTTCGGCGGCATCCCGGGTGCCGGCGCCACCATCCGCACCGTGGTCAACATCCAGGCAGGGGGCAAGACGCGCCTGTCGGGCATGATCGCAGGCCTGCTGCTGCTGTTCGTGCTGCTGAGCCTGGGCCCCATCGCCAGCAAGGTGCCGGCAGCCGTGCTGGCCGGCATTCTGATCACGGTAGGTATCGGCGTGATGGACTGGAAGGGCATTCGCCACATCCGCCAGTGGCCGCGTGCCGAGGTGGTAGTCATGCTGCTGGTGCTGGGCCTGACCGTCTTCGTAGGCCTGATCGAGGCCGTGATCGCGGGTATGATCCTGGCGTCCATCATTTTCATGAAAAAGATCGCCGACGTGATCGACAACCGCACCAAGATGGCGCCCATCAAGCACTTCAGCCAGGAGATGCCGTGGGAAGACGAAGCCGGCCTGCTGGAGAAATTCGGCGACAAGGTGTACGTCAAGCACCTCGACGGCCCGCTCTTCTTCGGCTTTGCGTCGCGCTTCCAGGAGATGGTGCAGGCCATCCCCACGGTGAAGGTGGTCGTCATCCGGATGGATCGCGTGCCGTATGTGGACCAGTCGGGCCTGTACGCCATGGAGGACGCCATCCACGAGCTGCAGGATGCGGGCGTGGAGGTGGTCTTCGTCGGGCTGCACGGCCAGCCGAAAGACATGTTCGAGGAGTTCAACCTGGTGCCGGGCCTGGTGCCCCACGAGCGCTGCTTCGAGACGTTCGAGGAGTGTGCCAAATGGCTGGCCAGCTACCTCAACGGCAAGGGCCAAAAGGCCGGCGTGCAATCCCCTGCACAGTCGTAAGCTTTTGCAAAAGTCATTCGAATGCAAATCCCGTCGTGCCCGCGAGGCATGGCGGGATTTTGCTTTTTCAGGTGGGGCAGGTATACCCAGCACACGCACCATCCCTTCGCTCTATAGCGCCGGCGAGTCATGTTGAATGTCAATAGGGGCAGTGTCAGACCGGGTTGGATTCTCGGTTCCTTCATTTATAACCGCAGCTTTCAGACGCGGAAAACGCAGTGAGGACGCAGTTTTTTCTGGTTGAGGGTTGAGCGTG
>CAYNYN010000026.1:0-13678 GCA_964401445.1 uncultured Saprospiraceae bacterium
GGCATTTTCAAGCCCGTCATCGTGCGGATGGACAAGTAGGGGAAAGCATCTCCTGTAAAAATGGTTGAGCGTGACGCCGTGACGCCGTAACACCGTAACGCGTGACGACGTCTATCATAGATAGTCTAGTTTATAGTCTATCGTCCATCGACTTTTTGCAGTAGACTCAAACTGCAGCTTTAGACGCATTTTTTCTACCACGGAGTTTCACAGAGTGCCCACAGAGTTCCACCGGGTTTGGTGACAGCGGTTATATCGGTCAATCCGGGCAAATCGGTTCCTTGATGCCTCGCGCAAAGACGCAGAGACGCAACGGTTTTCAAATATCAACATCGCGGCGGCTGTTCCCGGCAGGCGGGGACAGGCTCCGAGCATCGGGAAGTCTCAACCATCAGATCCTCGATTCCTCGATTCCTCGATTCCTCTCCCCAATCACTGCGGCGGCGGCGTGACCTTGCCAACGAAGATGCTGTAGCCGGAAAAATTGCCCAGCCCCTGCTCGATGTTGTTGTAGATGACCACCGGCTCGCTGAAGGGCGTGTTGGCGCTCTTGCGCTGGCGGCTCAGGGTGCTGTGGTAGAGGTAGTAGGCTTTGGAAGTGCTGCGCAGTTCGACGTACACGTCGCCGAAGGTGTAATTGCGTTCCGACTGCGGCGGTATGGCAATGAAAAAGTCGGCATCGAGTGTCAGGTCGATGAGCTGCCCGTCGAGATGTACGTCGGAGAAGAGCAGGCCGTTGTCCAGCTCGGAAAGGATGCCGGCATCGAGTGAAGAGGAGGCAATGCCGGCGAGGAGGAGCTGCGCAGGCCCCCACACGGTGTCGCGCGCTCCCAGCACCTGAAACGACTTGACCTCCTGGTAGAGGTTGAGATGGTAGTAGTTGTCCTGAGCGGGGGGATCGTGCAGGGCCAGGTGCAACTGCATTTGAAACCGCTTAATGCCTTCCACGTCGCTGGGTTGCAGCTGGAAGCTGGCTATTTCGACCTGTTGCAGCGGCACGGGAATGGGGATGGCGTCCGTGGCCTGCACCTGATCGAGTCCCTTGGCTCTCACCTTGAGGGTATAAGGTTGTCCCACCTGAGGCAGAAAGCTGGTATTGGTATAGAAAGGAGCCACATCGGGATCCTCGCTCTCGACGTATTGGGAGAGGTTGGCCAGCAGGGTGTTGTGCTCGTCGAAAATGCGCACTTCGGCATCGCGCACGTAGCTGGCAGGCTGGGCGGAGAGCAGGTCCTGGCTGCGACTGACGACGACCTCGAAAGGCTGGTTGGGAGTGAAGTTGCACAATACCACCATCCGTTCCTGGGGCTGCGGCAGCGTCAGCGACACCTCCTGTTCGCAGGTGCTGGCCAGTGAGCCAAGTGCAAGAATGAGGATGAGGGTATGGGTCCGAATCATTGGATGGCGAGCTATCGGGTCAACCAGTACACAAAAATACAATTTAATTTTCTTAATGACTACCTGGCGACAAATTTTGACTGTCAGTATGTTCCGTAGCGAATTTTCGTTTTTGGCGGCACGTCGTGCCGAAGCGGCAGGAACCGGGCGAGCTGAGGCTCACCACGAGAGGGCATACACCAGATAGGGCAGGGCAGGGATCAGGGCCACCTGCGTGAGCTTGTTGACCTCCTTGCGGTCGATACCCGCCGTGCCCGTGAACTCGGTGCGCACGGCGTAGTACAGGGGGTTGACGCGGTTGTAGGCGTTGTACACGCCTGCGCGGAAGGTGTGCGTGATTTTCCCCTTGCCCAGCTTGTAGCTCGCGTTGAGGTCGAGGCGGTGGTAGGGGGGCAGACGCTCGCTGTTTTTGCCCTCGATGACATAGGCCTGCACGGAAGACTGGAAGCCCGGGATGGTGACCGTGTAGCGGCTCAGGGGCAGCGATACGGCCAGGCCCGTGCCGTAGGTCCAGGTAGCCGAGCATTCGAGCCGGTCGGAGATGGCCCAGACCAGGACGGCCTTCAGGTCGTGGCGGCGGTCGTAGCGGAAGGGAAAAGGCGCCCCGAAGTTGACGTGCTCGTTGAAGTGGCGCGTGGTGCGCGACCACGTATAGGCCACCCAGCCGGTCCACGGCCCCCGCGATTTGCGCAGCAGCAGCTCGATGCCATAGCTGGTGCCGGTGCCCGTAGCAGTGGCGCTGCGCCAGGCCAGCAGGCTGCCGCCCTCCTCCAGCGTCAGCAGGCCGCGCATCCAGTTGTGGTAGCCGTCCAGGCTGATCTGCCAGCTGGTGCCCAACTGTCGGCTCGCCCCCACACTGGTCTGTATGGCCCGTTGCGGACCGAAATCGGCCGTGGCGGGCAGCCACAGGTCGTTGGGGAAGGTGATGTTGGAGGTGCGCAGCAGATGCAGGTACTGGGCCATGCGGGTGGCATCGAAGTGCAGCAGCCAGCGCTTGCCGGGCGCAAACTGCAGCGACAGGCGGGGCTGCAGATCGAGGTAGTTCGTTTTTTCTACGGAAAAGGAAGAAAGGTGCAGGCCCCACTGCAGCTGCCACCTCCGGGCGAGCTGCCAGGTGTCTTCGGCCCACAGGCCCCCTTCCAGCGAGCGGATGGCAGGCAGGGTGTCCAGCATCGTTTGCTCGATGGATACCCCGATGAATTCGCCGGCCAGATCGTAGGCGTCCACACGCGGCCGGAACGCGTGGCGCGTCAGGCTGAGGCCAAAACGGTAGCGATGGGTCTTCCCCGGTAGCAGGTCCAGATCGATGCGCAGGCCGGCGTCCTCGATCAGCGAGCCGGACTGCAGGGCCGTGAGGCGCCGCTGAAAGTCACCCTGGAAGGGCTGGACGATGCGTTCGCTGATGTAGGTGCTGTTGCTGGTGCGTTGCCGGTAGCGCGACCAGAAGATGGTGGTGTTGGCGAAGAGCTCGTCGTTGAATATGTGATTCCAGCGCAGGCTGACCAGGCTGGTGCCCCAGTCGAGGCGGTCGTCGTATTCGACCGAGTCGCGGAAGATGAAAGTCGTATTCGAGCTCGTGTCCACGTACTTTTCGTCGAGCACGCCAGCGGTATGGTCGCCAAAGTGGTCGGTGCCCCGATAGAAGCCGAGGTAGAGGTGGTCGTTCAGACCCAGCTTGTGGTGCAGTTTGAAATTGAGGTCGTCGAAAGAAAGGGTGGCCTGCCCCGTCTGCGCGTAGAAGCGCGCCTCGTCCTGGTAGCTCTGTCGCTCCTTGCTGCGTGCGGACAGCGGTTTGAGATAGAGCCCCAGCAGTGAGGTGCGTCCGGAGACGAACAGGGCCGTGCGGCCGGGCACGATGGGGCCTTCGACCCATGCCTTGAGCGCGATGTTGCTGCCTTCCACGCTGCCATGCCACTCCATGAGGTTGCCTTCGCGCGTCCGCACGTCGAGTACACTGGAAAGGCGCCCCCCGTAGCGGGCCGGGAAGCCGGATTTCACGAAAGTGGCCTGCCGGATGGCGTGGCTGTTGAAGATGCTGAAGGCGCCGAAGGCGTGAAAGGGATTGTAGATGGGCACGCCGTCGAGCAGCACCAGGTTCTGTTCGTAGTTGCCGCCGCGCACGTGGATGCCATCGGCCCCGTCGGCCCCGGTCTGCACGCCGGGCAGCAGATGGGTGGCGCGCACCACGTCGGGCTCGCCCCCCATCGAGGGCAGGGTGAGCAACAGACGGGCGTCGAGCACCTGCTCGGGGCTGCGAAACCGCAGCGGAAGGGAGTCGCGGGCGGTGACGACGATCTGGCGGAGGGTGAGGGAGGGCTCGAGCTGCACGTCGAGCCGGATGTTTCGATCGACCGTGAGCGGGATGCGCTCCGAGCGGTAGCCGAGATACGAAACGGTGAGTGTGGCGGCCCCTTCAGGCAGGCGGAGGCTGAAAAAGCCGTATTCGTTGGTTTCGGTACTCACCTGCCGTTCCGGCTCGTACACGTAGGCATCCTTGAGGCGCTCGCCGCTGCGGGCATCCACGACGTAGCCGCTGATAGTGTACCAGCGCAGCGGCGGGGGCGCCCGGCGCGGCACCAGCACGATCTGGTCGTGGAGCAGCTCTACCTCCAGCTGCGTGGGTGCGAGCAGCTCTTTGAGGATTTGGCCGACCGTGGCGTCCTGGGCGCGCACGTTCACCCTGATGGCCGGAATGTCGGCATTGTTGAACGAGATACTGACGTGCGCTTCTTCCATCAGCAGGTAGAGCGCTTCATCGAGCAGCAGGTCGCGGGCCTCGAAGGCGGGCACCACGCGACCCAGCACGGTTTGGCTTTGGCCGGGCAGCAGGAAGCAAACCCATATGCTCGTGGCGAGCAGCAGGCGCCGAAGGGCAGGGTATGTGATGGTTCGCGGCATGCTGCAGCGGCAATGGTTGGGAAATGTGTGGTGCTCACATCTGGTCGTAGCGCGCGACGGGCGTGACCTCCTGATCGGCGAACTCCCCTTTCAGGTACTTGTAATAGCCGGCCAGCCCGATCATGGCGGCGTTGTCGGTGCAATACTGGAATGCAGGCACGTAGGTAGTCCAGCCATGCTCCTTGCCGGCAGCTTCCAGCGCCCGGCGCAGGCCGCTGTTGGCCGACACACCGCCCACGATGGCCACGTGGCGGATGCCCGTGTCGAGGGCGGCCTGCGTCAGTTTGTCCATCAGGATCGTAACGATGCGGTCCTGCACCGAGGCGCAGATGTCGGCCAGGTTTTCCTGGATGAAATTCGGGTTTTGCCGGAGCTGGCCTTGCAGGAAATAGAGGATGGAGGTCTTCAACCCGCTGAAACTGAAGTCGTAGCCCGGGATGTCGGGCTTGGGAAACTCGAAACGGGGCGTGCCCTGGCGCGCCAGCCGGTCGATGTGCGGTCCGGCCGGGTAGTCGAGGCCCAGCAGTTTGCCTGTTTTGTCGAAAGCTTCACCGGCGGCATCGTCGAGCGTTTGCCCCAGCAGTTCCATCTCGAGGGGGGGCGTGACCTTGTGAATCATGGTGTGCCCGCCCGATACCGTCAGGCACAGGAAGGGGAAGGGCGGCCTGGGCGCTTCCGCAAACAGCGCCATCACGTGGCCGTCCATGTGGTTCACCTCGATGAGCGGAATGTCGAGAGCCAGGGCCAGCGATTTGGCGAAGGTGACGCCTACCATCAGGCTGCCGATCAGGCCGGGCCCGCGCGTGAAGGCCACCGCGTCGAGCTCCGTCCTTGAAACGCCCGCCTGGCGCAAGGCCACATCTACCACGGGCACGATGTGCACCTGATGGGCCCGCGAGGCAACCTCGGGCACCACGCCCCCGTACAACTTGTGTACTTCCTGGTTGGCCACCACATTGCTCAGCACCTCGCCATCGCGGATGACGGCCGCTGAAGTGTCGTCGCAGGAAGATTCGATTGCCAAAATTGTTGCAGCCATTTATTTGTGAAATTGAAATTTGATCGTAAGTTTATCGTCCATTCCGAGCCTTCTTCTCGCCCCCGACATACTCATCGAGGAAACGAACATACGCGACTCGCTTGCTGCCCGTGCCGTAAACGGCATGGCAGTTGTGGAAACTGGTTCATCTCACATAAAAATTGTAATCTCATGGTTGGGTTCAAAGCCAATGCGAAAGTATTGAAACAGGAGGCAAAGGTACCGGTTGCATCGGTCAACAACGGGGCAGGGCCCGAAGCGAGTTGCATGCTGGCCGTCGGTACCGAAATCGAAGGCAACTTCACTGCTACGGAAAACGTGCGACTCGATGGGCGCATCACCGGCGAGGTGAAGTGTGCCAAACGCTTCGCCATCGGCGAGAAGGGCAGGGTAGAGGGCACCCTCGAAGCGGCAGAGCTCGTCGTGTGGGGCATGGTGGAGGGACAGGTCAAGGTGCACGGCACCTTGCACATCAAAGCCACGGGGCGGGTGCTGGGCACCATCAAGGCGTCGCGGCTGGTGGTAGATGAAGGCGGTCGATACGAGGGAGAATGCTTCGTGGGAACGGCTTCATCCTCAGATCATTGACCACCGGTTTCGGGAGGATGGACGGGGTGTGACGGCAAAATGCTTGCTTCCGGTTTGTTACGTTTTATCCACCATTTGCCCTATAATTGCAGGGCCATTTTGAGGGCGAAACGACATTGGAATTTCTCACATTTGCATCAAAACAAACCGGAATGAAGAAGCGAGTCATTTTCAACCTTCTGTTGGTGATTTTGATCTTCTTCCTTTTCTATGTGCTTTACCAAAGCATCCGAGAGCCGATCAAATTTCAGGCAGAAAAGGAGAAGCGCGAGCTGGCTGTAATCGACAAGCTCATCGAGATCCGCAAGGCCCAGGAATTGTTCCGCGGCGTGAAAGGCGGTTTTGCCCCTACCTGGGATTCGCTGAAAAAAGTCCTGCGCTACGATTCTTTCATGATCGTTCAGGTCTTTGGTGACCCCGACGATCCGGAGAAGAAAGATGAGGTTTACTACGACACCATATACAAGCCGGCCTACGACTCGGTGCTGAAGGTGGGTATCAACCTCGATTCGCTCGAGTACGTGCCTTATGGCAATGGTGCCAAGTTCGAGCTCAAGGCCGACACGCTCACCTACCAGAGCACCCTGGTGAACGTGGTCGAGGTGGGCGTGAAGCGCAAGGTGTTCATGGGCCCCTGGGGCGACCCCCGCTTCAAGCGCTACGACGACAGCTACGATCCCGAGAGCGTGATCAAGTTTGGCGACCTGAATCGTCCAACACTGGCAGGTAATTGGGAAAGATAATTGCCGAAATAACCGATTCGCGGTTCAACCGCAAGCTGACCAATCTGTACAAGCTGTCTGTCCATCTTGGGGCAGACAGCTTGATCTATTTCGTGATCGACAGTCTGAAGCGGCCGCTCGTATTGCGGCATTGGCAGTTCGAGCCGGGCGCATCCGACGGTTTGCGCAAGATCCTGGCCACGGCCGTGTCGCGCGATCCCTTCCTGCGGGCCACCTACGGCGAGGCGCGTGTGGCGCTCGACACCGGCCGCCTCGTGGCCGTGCCCGCCCGCCTGTTTCGCGAAGAGGAAGCCCCCGCCTATCTCTACAAGCTCACCCCGCCTTTGCCCGAAGACGAAGTGCACAGTCATCCCTGCGCCGGCCTGGGCGTGCAGGCCGTGTATGCCCTCTCGAAGCGGCTGCGGCCCTTGCTGCGTGAGTATTTCCCCCTGGCCAGAGTACACCATCTGGGCGTGGCATTCCTGATGGCAGGGCATCAGCTCTCGGTCGCCCAGGCCGACGGCGCCTTCGTGCTGGCCGAGGTGCAGCACCAATCGCTGCGGCTGGCAGCCCTCCAGGATGGCCGCCTGTTGTTTTTCAACACCTTTCCCGTGCGCCATGCACGCGACGTGTTGTACTTTACTTTGCTGGCCTATCGCGAGGCGCAACTCGATCCGCTACAGGTACCGCTCTGGATCAGCGGCCAGGTGCTCGAAGACTCCAATGCCCTGCAGCAACTGCGGCGCTACGTGCGGCAGATCCGGTGGGCCCAGCCGCCCGCATTCCTGGCCCACAACGAAGCCCTCGACCAGGTGCCAACCTGGTTCTACCATTCGCTGTTCCATTTGCACTTGCTGGACTGAGGCACGCATGCCCTGCCGTCGCGGCTACATTTTTGCTGCGCCTGGAAGCGACGAGTTTTTGGGGAGGAACCGCTTCCGACATGTCGGAAACAGGCTGATGCGTGAGGCCAAGCGACGGCTGGGCGCTCGCTTTTCCGGTAAATCGGACGATGGACGATGGATGTCCAAATTGGGTTTATAAGGACCCTGTAAATAAACTTTAAACACTAAACTTTAAACCTTAAACCAAATAAAAAACCATGCGCATCATCGGAGGTACATTGAAAGGCCGCCGGCTCAGGCCGCCCGCGCGCAATTGGCCGACGCGGCCCACGACCGACATGGCGCGCGAAGCCCTGTTCAACATACTGACCAACTACTGGGACTTCGAAGCGATGAAGGTGCTCGACCTGTTTGGTGGCATGGGCGGGCACTCGTTCGAATTCGTCTCGCGCGGGTGCCCCGACGTCACCTACGTGGAGCGCTTCGGTCCTGCGGTGGCCTTCGTACAGCAGACGGCCGAAGCCTGGGGCGTGACCGATCGCATGCGCATCGTGCGGGGCGATGTGTTCCGGTTCGTGCCCGCATGTCGCGAGACCTTCGACTACGTGTTTGCCGACCCGCCCTATGATCTGCCACAGCTCGAGACCTTGCCCGACCTGGTCTTTGCGCATGGGCTGCTGGCCCCGGGCGGCTGGTTCGTGCTCGAGCACAATACCAACCATTCCTTCCGCCATCATCTCCGATTTGCCGAAGAGCGCAGATACGGCAAGACGTTGTTTTCCGTCTTCAAGCTCGGCGAAGAGTAGATGGGTGCCGCTGCCGGCCATGGGCTGCCCGTCACAAAAAATCGCTTTTTGCGAAAAGCGTAACCGTTTATGCTACAGTCCGGCACATCTGGTAGCTTGATTTATTCATATCTTTGGCCTGCATGTGTGGGCAGGCATGCCTTTCGGCAAATGCTTCCCACGGCGATCCCACACCCTTTGCGCTGCCCATGGCTCGGGCTGCCCGACTCCCATTCACATTGTTTCGAATATGTCCGGTTGGTATAAATTTTGGGTTTATAAGCCCGAATTGTGAAAAGGGCCCTCATCGCGTCTCCTTGCACGGGATGAGCCAACCAGGGGCATGATCTTTCGGGCACCTGCGCATCTGCGGACAAATCCGGGGACGAGCAACATGAAGATGAATAACAGATACGATCTCACGAACAAGGCGAATCGGAGCGTGTGGTGCCTGCTATGGCTGGCCTTCCTGCCCTGCTTCCTCACAGCGCAAACCATCGAACCCGACACCTTGCTGGTGTCCATTCCCGCCGACACCATCACCACGATTTGCCTGGACGATCAGGTGCTCGAGCTGGGCAACCCTACGGGAGAAACGTTCTGCTCCAATGGCAACAGCGCCACCGTGGCCGCCACCCTCGATGGTGCCTGCCTGGACCTGATTCCGGCAACAGGCTTCCTGGGGCTGTCGCCCGATACCATTTGCACGATCCATTGCTTTCAGAACGACCTGCAGCTGTGCGACACCACCTGGATCGTCGTGAACGTGGCGGGCGCGGGGTGCCCCGCCTTTTTCATGGCCGACAGCGTCGTGGTGCCCTTCTCGGGCAATCCCGTTCCCGTCTGTACGCCCCTGGCCCTGTCCAAAGCCGTGGCGCTGCAGCTCACCCTGAACGGACAGCTCTACAACGACGCCCTCACCGGCTGTGACGGCGACTCGCTGGTGGCCTATTCCTATGCCATCGTGCCCGGCCTGGGCAACGTAGGGCCCTACCAGCTAACTGCGTGGCAGGTGAACGGCATGTCCTTCTCGGGCTTCTTCAACAACGTGACCGAGCTGGTGGCCCTGATGAACGCCCTCGATCCGGCAGGCAACTGGATCCTCAACGACCTGAACCTCACCATCACGGGCGGCGCGCCGGGCAGCCAGTACGGCAACATGCAGATCACGCAGATCCAGACGGGGCAATCGGCCCTGCTCATGACCAACTTTACCATCTTTTTCAATGGCACCACCGTACAGGTCATCGACCCGGGGGTGCATCAGCTGGTCGCCATCGACACGACCACCGGCTGTGCCGACACCCTGACCATCGTGGTCGAGGGCACGCCGCCTTCCCCTTCGGTGCTGTACGACACGCTGTACGTGGGCGCCCAGTCCGGTCCGTGGTGTATCGACACCAGCGAGCTGTGGTGGGGTATCGACACGACGAGCATTTGCGCGGGGCCGCAAGCGGGCACGCTCACGCCTCTGTCGCCCGACGGCACGTGCTACAGCTACACGGCTCCCGCCGCGCCCGGGCGCGATACCATCTGCGTGGTGGCCTGCGATGGCGGTTCGCCTGCCTGGTGCGATACCACCTGGTTCGTGGCGACCATCCTGCCGGCCCCCGACACGCTGATGCTCTCGTTGCCCGACACGCTGCCGGGCCTCGACACCTGCCTGACCGATCTGTTACAGGTCGATCTGACGGCTGGCGCTTTCACCGCAGCGTTGTGCCCGCAGGACAGTGCCATCGCCTGGCTGACGCTCACCGATCCGGGCTGTGTGCAGGTGTCGCCCATCGCGGTGGGCACCGACACCCTGTGCGTGGTGCACTGCGACTCGGCATTCTGCGACACGACGACCCTCGTCATCGAGGTGTACGACGCCGTGCCGCCCTGCCTCGGGCATTTTGCGGCCGATACGGTTTTTGGCGAAAGCCATGAGCTGCCCTATGTGTTCTGCCTTTCGGCAAATGCCGCCCTGAGCTTCGCCCTCGACGGCCAGCCCATTCCGGTCGACTCCTGCACCGATGGAGTGGCGGTGTCCGTGGATGTGTTCGGCAGCCATGTGCTCGTGGCCGTCGACGACCTGGGTTGCGCCGACACGCTCGTGTTGCAGCTGGACTCGGTGCCGCCGCCCGACACGCTCGGGATCGTGCACCTCACCACCCCGATCGACGAGCCGCTGGACACCATTTGCGGAAGCACGGTCAGCCTGGGTGGTCCGGCTGCCTCGCTGGCCTTCTGCGACTTGCCCGTCCATGGCGCGGTGCAGGTGCTCAGCGACTCGTGCTTCACTTACCTGCCCGCTGCCGGCTTTACCGGATTCGACTCGGTCTGCGTGGTGATCTGCGACCAGCTCGACCCGCAGCGCTGCGACAGCACGCGTTTCGTGATCGCGGTCGTGCCCCGACCCGACAGCCTGTGGTTCCAGACGCCCGTGAACGAGCCCACCACGCCCCACTGCCTCGACACCACCGAGCTGGCCGGCCCCTTCGACTCGGTGGCCATCTGCCAGCTTCCGCAAAACAGCCAGCTGCTCATCGCCGACGAGTGCTTCACCTGGCTGCCCGACAACGGCTTCACGGGTTACGACACGGCCTGCGTGGCCGTGTGCGACACGCTGGGCTTTTGCGACACCACCTGGCTCTTCCTGGCCGTAGGGGTGCACTGCAACGCCTGGTTCGACGCCGACACGCTCAGCGCCATGCTGCCCGCGTGCGACGCCACCATGGAGGTGTGCCTCCCCATCAGCCTCGACAGCCTGTTGTACCTCTACGTCGAACTGGACGGCCAGCCCTTCCTCGGGCCCTTTGCCGGCTGCATGAACGACACCTTTTTCACCTACACCTTCTTCAACGTGCCCGGGCAGGGCATGAACGGTCCCTATCAGCTCGATAGCTGGACCGTCAACGGGCAGTCGTTCAGCGGCACCTTCGCCGATCTGGACGCGCTGGTCGATTCGATGAACCTGTGGGATCCGGCCGGCAACTGGCTCGACAGCATGGGCATATTCATTTTTGGCGGCAGCCCGGCCAACGTCTATGGCAACATGTCGCTCACCCATCTGCCCACCAATGCCGAAGCAGTAGTGGAAGTGAACGTGGTGGTGTTCCCGAGCGGCACGGCCATCGCAGTGGACACGGGCCAGCACGTGCTCGTCCTGGCCGACACGGCCATGGGCTGCTACGACACCCTGTTCCTCGACTTGCGCTGTCCCGAGCCGTGCAACTACCTCGCCATCAGCCCCGACACCCTCATGGTGGATGACTGCGACAGCCTCGCCCGATGGTGCGTGGCGCTGCCCCCTGCTTCGGCGGCCAACGTAGTGTGGACCGATCAGGGACAACCACTGACCGCCGTGGCGCCCTGCGACAGCAGCGCCGATGCCGTGGGCGTGATGCTGGATACGGGCTACCATCAACTCGTGCTGACCGACACGGTGAAGGGCTGTGTGGACACCTTCGAGGTGTGGGTGTCGTGCCTTTCGGCAAACGAGATCGTGATCGACACCCTTTTGCCGCAAGGCGAACAACTCGTCATCTGCCTCGACGATCTGGGCATCGACACGGCCGGCATCCAGACGATCGCCTCGTGTGGTGATCCGCAGGGGCTCATCGCCATCAGCTATGATACGCTCACGGGTTGCTTCGCGATCGAAGGCCTCGAGCCAGGCTTCGATACGGCCTGCTTCGAGCTGACGGCCGGCATGCTGGTCCATCGCGTGCTCTTCCAGGTGGAGGTGACGCCTCCCTGCGATCCGCTCTTCGACACCGGCTTCGTCGGTGCCGGCATCGACTGCGCAGCCGACACCAGTGGTTATCTGTGTCTGCCCGTGAGCCTGATGGAGATGCAACACCGGCAGGTGTACGTCAACGGCCTGCTCTATCCCGGCCCTATCGTGGGCTGCAAATTCGACTCGACCTATTCGATCAACTACTCGCTGCTGCCCAACGGCGGCCAGGCGGGTCCCTACATCCTCGAGCTGTGGACCGTCAACGGCCAGAGCTTCACGGGCAGCTTCGACGACGTGCAGGAGCTGGTGGACTCGATGAACCTGTGGGATCCCGTCGGCGACTGGATGTGGACGGAGCAGAACGGCAACATCACCATCTTCGGTGGCTGGGCCGGCAACACCTATGGCTCGCTGTTCGTGATGCAGCAGCTCACCGGCGCCGAGGCGGTGCTGGGCGTGAGCGCGGCCTTCGTGCCCCTGGGCACGGCTGTCCAACTGCCCCTGGGCACCCACGAACTCGTTGTGCTCGATACGCTCACCGGCTGTCGCGATACGGTGGTGGCCACGCTGGCCTGCGTGGGTACCGATACCGTCTGCGTATCGCTCGCCCCCGGCATGGTGGATACCGTCTGCCTCGGCACGGTCGAGTTGCAGGGCAACGTGGTGGAGGCCTTCGATGCCTGCGGCTCATTGAACGGAGAGATTGCCGTGTACACCGTGGCGGATAGTTGTGTGTTCATCGAGGCCTTCGAGCCGGGCAGCGATACGGCCTGCATCGTGCTGTGCGACGAGCTGGGCGTGTGCGACACCACCATCGTTTGCGCCAGCGTGGTCGAGCCCGTGGATACGGCGCTGGTGGCGATGCCCGATACGGCAACCACCCTGGCCGACGAGCCCGTGATCATCAACGTATTGGACAACGACCAGTACGACCAGCTGGATACCTTCTTCATCCTCGATCCGCCGGCCAACGGTACGGCCTCCTTCATGCTCGACGGCACCATCGCCTATGTGCCCGACGAGGGCTACTGCGACGACGAGCAGCCTGACTCGTTCGCCTACGTGATCTGTCAGGGTGGTGCCTGCGATACGGCCACCGTGACGGTGCAGGTGCAGTGCACGGGTCTGTTCATCTACAACGGCTTCTCGCCCAACGAGGACGGCATCAACGACACCTTCGTCATCAAGGGCCTCGACAACTTCCCCGGGCACTACCTGCGCATCTACAACCGCTGGGGCAACCTCGTCTTCGAGTCGGACAACTACCAGAACGACTGGGACGGCACCTGGAAAGGCGTCCCCCTGCCCGATGGCGTCTATTTCTACCTGCTCGACGATGGGCAGGGGAACCGGTACTCGGGCTATGTGCAGATCAGCCGTTGATGACCACATGGGGCCTCCTTCCCGGCCTGATCTGAAAATGGTTGAGCGTGTAGCGTTGAGGGTTTCCCTCCACTCTCCTCCCACTCCATCACTCTGTCTCTCCCTCATACTTGGCGAATGTTTTGCATCTGAATTTCATGTATAATTAAATGGCAAAGTTTTTGCCTTGCCATGGTATCCCCCCCTTTGGGCTGACATTCCCCTTTTGAGCTTATTGCTTCTGGTGGGGGCGTGTTGGTTCAATCTCCCCATCCATTGTCGTATTGGAAAAAACATACTATGGGAACTCGAATCCCCTT
>CAYNYN010000026.1:13778-19301 GCA_964401445.1 uncultured Saprospiraceae bacterium
CTCCCCATCCATTGTCGTATTGGAAAAAACATACTATGGGAACTCGAATCCCCTTGCAAGCTCCCCAAGAGCTTTTTGCTGCGCATGGCCTGTCTGCATGTCTGGGAAGAGGCGTGCTTACCCTGTTTGCCATCCTGGCTGCACTTTCGGTGCACGCCCAGCTTTCGATTCAAAAAGTGGTGGACGTGGCCAACCCGCCATCCGGCACTCCGCTGACTTACACCATCACCTTTGGCTGCTCGGACCTTGTGAATCCCTGCGTAGGGGCAGTGATCACGGACACGCTGCCGCCAGAGGTGGATTTCACCAGCGCCGACCCGGTCGTGGTGGCCAGTATTGGCGGCAACATTCCCGTGTCGCCCGTGTACGATGCCGGGTCGCATACCGTAACCTGGGATTTCACCGGTTTGCCGGAAGGCGGCCTGCCGGCGGGCTTCAGTGCCGTGATCACCCTTAAGGGCACGGTGCAGACGGGTACTGTGCCCGATGGCACTGTGCTCACAAACAAGGTGGCGCTGGTGGGCGACGCCAGCAGCGACGTGGATTCGGCTACCAGCACGGTGTCGGCCGCGCCCGATTGGAGGGTGACCAAGTCGGTGACTACCGGCAATATCTATCACGATACCGATGTGACTTACCGGGTTCGCGTTCGGCCGAATGGCACTACGGGCAATTTGAACCTGCAAAACGCGATCATTGTCGACACCCTGCCTGAAGGGGCGGTGTACGTGAGTTCGAGCCCTGCCGGAACGTGGGACCCTGTCACGCGTACCGTGACCTGGACCGAGGCATTGCTGGATGTGACGGGGGGCACCAAAAACTACTACGTGACGGTACAGTACCCCGCCTCGGATCCTGCCAACAATACGGGCCTGACCACGCCCATCCCCAAGACAAACGTCGCTTATCTGGAAGGTACACCGGTGGGTGGCGGAACCTATTCTACCACGGGCAGTGTCACGCAGGACCTACTGCCACCGTATTACGAGGTGGGCATCACCAAGAGCGCTCAGGACCGGGGTATCCTGCCGGTCAACCAGACCAACTTCTTCCGGATGAACCTGAGCAACAACAGCACGGTGCCGGTGGACAGCTTCACCTTCGAAGATCCCATCCCCGACGCCTTCGACCTCACACAGGTGCAGGTAGAGAACTTCCCGGCAGGCGTGACCTACGACATAGAAGTGGAGTTGAACCATTCCGGGACGTTCATCACCTGGGTGAGCGGAGCCGCTACGGGATCCAACCAGTCGTATGACGTGAGTACCATTCCGGGAATTAATCCTGGTGATTACGTAAGCAACGTGCGCATCAAGTTTGGCACGGTGCCTTCGGGCTTTTCGGGGCGCATCGATTTGGTGGTGACGCCCAACTCGCTCACCACCGACAATGCCGGCAATGCCATCACGCCCGGTGCCTCGATCAACAATACGGCCTCGTTGACGGCCGTGCGTCCCGTTGATGGGGCCATCCTTGGCCCCCAGACGGCTACCGATGACATGTGTGTGGTGGACGAACTGGCGCGACTCGATCCGGCGAAAAGTCAGGTACAGGACTACGTAAACCCGCCAGCGGGTGATCCCACGACGGGCAACCCCTATTTCCCGGGGGCGCGCGTGCGCTACACGGTGCGCGTGGAGAACGACGGCACCGATGGCGTCAGTGCGCCCGACCTCACCAGTCCGCAGGCCTTTGTGGATCTCGTAGATCCCATCGCTGCCGACCTGCTGCCCGCAGAGGTGGTGTACGTGGACGGCTCGTGGGATATTGCCAGCCAGAGCTCGGGGCTCTCGTTCGACAATTCGGGTACCAACCCCACATTTGAAAAAATCGACAACTGGAATGGCACGGGGCGGACCCTGTTGCGCTGGTATTTTACCGGCACCTTCCAGCCGGGCGACTTCGTCGAAATTACCTACAACGTAGATGTCCCCATGAGCACGGCGCCGGGCACCACCGTCACCAACGAGTACTGCCTGAGTGCGGCACAGGATTTCATCTGTGACGAGACGGCTTGCGGCACGACTACGGCGACCAACCTGACCGATTTCTTCGGACAAACGAGTAGCCCGGGCACTCCCATCACCGGCATCAGCGAGATGTGTTGCAAGACCACTTCGTTTACGGTGGTGGACAGCCTTTCGGACATCGATCTGACGAAAACCAACCTCACGCCCGGGCCATATGCGCCTACGGGTACGGCCCTGGCCGAAACGGGCTTGTCCAACGACACGCTCGAATTCGAGGTGACGCTGGCCAACACCCAGATGGCCAACGACATCTTGCCCAACCCCATTGCCATGGATCTGTTGCCCGGGGAGCTGACGTTCGTGCCTGGCTCGATGGTGCTGGTCTCGGATAATACGGGTCTTGGCTTTACCGATGACGGCACCAATCCCCTCATCGAGGTGTTGCCCGATTACAATGGGTCGGGACGCACCCTCATCCGATGGACCTATACCGGCGAATTTCCCATCAACACGAGCGTGACCTGGAGGTTCAAGGCGGTCATCCAGCCGGGTGCCCTCGGAGACATTTCCAATAATTTCTATGCAAATGCAGATGGGCATGCGTTCAATTGTACCGATGGCTCCGAACAGGACGTGTTCGATCTCGATGGCGATGGCGACACCACCGAGGACCTTTGCGTGACCACCAGCACGTTCAACGTGCCTTCCATCACCAGCCTGGGCTCGCGCAAGTTCGTCAAGGGGGCATGTGATACGGCCTTCCTGACGCTGCCCGATACGGCCCGCACCTTCCCTGGCGACTCGGTGCTCTGGAAGATGGTGGTGTTCAACCCGGGCAATCAGCCGCTGACCAATGTGGTAATCGTGGACATTTTCCCGTACATCGGGGATATGGGCGTGCGCCTCAACGACACGCCCCGCGAAACTGGTTGGGCACCCTACCTCGTAGATGCCATCGCTGCACCTGCCGGCGTGAACCTGTACTACAGCCAGTCCACCAACCCTTGTCGCGACGAAGTGAACCCCGTGCAGGCTACGCCGGGATGTGTCAATGACTGGACGACGACGCCCCCGGCCGACTTGAGCACGGTCAAGGCCATCAAGATCGAGCTGACCAACACCCTCATGCCCACCGATTCGTTCACGTTCGACATCGCGATGCTGGCGCCGGAGGGCAGCTTCCCCTACACCGGGGCGGTGGCCTGGAACTCCTTTGCCCGCAATGCCACGGAAGTGAGTGCTGAAGAGCCGCCCAAGGTTGGCGTGCTGCTCAAGTATTTCGACCTGGCGCTGAAGAAACAGCTCAGTTCGGGGCAGGGGCCCCAATTCAACGTGGGCGATGCCGTGACCTTCGACATCAAGGTGTTCAACCAGGGCTTGTTGCCTGCCGACAGCATCATGCTGGTGGACTATTTCCCCAGTCAGCTTTCGCTAAACGACGCCAACTGGAGTGCGGCGGGCCTTACGGCTACCCGAACGCTGAGCGTGGCCGATGGCAGTTTGCCGGCAGGCGGATTGCAACCCGGCGACAGTGTCACGACGACGATATCCTTCGTCATCGATTCCAGCCCGTTACCCGACACGACCATGACCAACTGGGCAGAGATTGCACGTGCAATCGAATACCTGCACACGGAGCTGCCCGATGTGGACTCGTGGTACGACCAGAATCAGTCGAACGACAAGTTCACGACCGACGACTACATCGACGGCAATGGCAAGGGCGGTGAGGACGAAGACGACCACGACCGCGCCATCATCGAAATGCGCGTCTGTTCGATTGCGTCGGCCGAAGTGTTGGGTACGGAATGCAGGAACGGTGGCACAGGATCGGATACGAGCGACGATTATTTCCTGGCGACGCTTTCCGCCACGGCCAACGATGCCGGCCCCTCGGGCAAGTACGAGGTCGTGTTCAATGGCACCGTGCTCAACCCGGGAGGTACCGACTATGGCACTTCCGTAACGGTAGGCCAGAACGGCGAGTTCCCCGCCAACGGCAGCACCTACACGGTGACCATCCGCGACCTCGACGATGGCGATGCCTGTGCGACGACCCTCACCCTGGGGCCGATAGCCAATTGCATCAACTGTCCCCCCACCATATGCCTGCCCCCTACCATTACCATAGACAGAAACCATTGACAAACCCGGTGCGACGACCGACCCGCTGCAGGGCCGGTCGTCCACCTTGCATATGCACAAGCTCCTCATGTACATAATCCAGCGTGCTATGAAAAAGCTCTACCAGGCACCCTTCCAATCTGAAGATTTCCACACCATGACGCTTGCAAAACCTGACCCCTTGTCTCGTGACGCGCACGGCGCCGGCACGGCCTGGCATCGTGGCTCCATCAACGTATGGAAGACGGCATTGCCCACCATTTCGCCTTGGCTGATGGCCTGCGTGGTCGTGCTGCTCGGATGGGGCAGCCTCTCTGCCCAGCACGACGTGTCGGTAAGCATGAGCATGTCGCCCGACAGCGTGCGTCCGGGCGACGTGGTCACGATGACCGTCTATCTGGAAAATGAGGGTGGTACCACGGTGAGCGGCCTGGTAGTTACGGCACCCGTGCCTTCGGGCCTGCAGCTCTCGGGCCATACGGCCAGCGCAGGCACATACGATACCGGCACGGGCCTGTGGTCCGTACCGACCTGGTCCGGCACCCTCGATTCGTTGGTGCTTACCATGACCGTAAACGCCGGAGTGGAAGGGTTGATCTATGGTACGGCAGAGCTGACGGCCATGAATGAAACGGACGACGACAGCACGCCCGGAAACGGAGACTACCTCGAAGACGACATTGCTACCGCATGTACGAGCGCGCCCATAGAGATCTGTACGCTTGCAAACGATACCGTCCGGCTCGAGGCGCCTGCCGGCCTGACCAACTACCAGTGGTACAACGGACCCACGCTGGTGGGCACGGGTGCCGTTTTTTATGCCACTGAGCCCGGTCGTTATACCTACACGGCAGATTCGCTGGTGAGCGGCTGTGGTACGGGCTCGTGCTGCCCCATCATCATCGAAGGCAAGTGTTTCGACCTGGCGTTGTACAAAAAGCGGGCGCCCTGGCAGGCGGCCACGGCCGATGCGGGCGACACGGTTACCTTCCGCATCACGGTGGTCAACCAGGGTGACTACTACGCCGACAGCATTCTGATTCGCGACTACATCCCTGAGGAAGCGATCCTTTCAGATGCCGACTGGACGGCAGCCGGCTTTGATGCTACCATCCTGCTCACAGCCGGCGATCAGCTCGATGCAGGGGGCCTTGCCCCCGGCGATTCGGTGAACGTGGACATCACCCTCCAGTTGACCGCGCCCCTCGCCGCCAACCTCGAGGTGGAAAACAATGCCGAGATCGCCTCGGCGCGTACGGCTGACGGACGCACCTTCGACGATTGGGACTCTACCCCCGACAATGTATCGGGCAACGATATCTATCTGGTGGATAACTACATCGACGGCAACGGCAAGCAGAACGGCGACGAAGACGACCACGACCCCGCCTTTATCACCGTCAAGCCGTTCGACCTGGCGCTGTACAAG
>CAYNYN010000027.1:0-15911 GCA_964401445.1 uncultured Saprospiraceae bacterium
GCAAGCGGTACGATTTTCGCGCGACGCATCCTTTTTTCTCCGCTTTCGCAAACGATGTAACCTGACGCCATGTCCGACCACTCGAAATGGGAAACCGTCATCGGGCTCGAGGTGCACGTGCAGCTCGACACCCGCAGCAAGGCCTTCTGCGGCGATGCCACCACTTTCGGCGCCGAGCCCAACACGCAGACCAGCCCCATCTCGCTGGGCCATCCGGGCACGTTGCCCCGCCTCAACGAGGCGCAGGTGCGCGCGGCCGTCATGCTGGGGCTGGCGCTGGGGGCTACCATCTCGGGTCGCAGCGCCTTCGACCGGAAAAACTACTTCTATACCGATTTGCCGAAAGGCTACCAGATCACGCAGGATGCCGCACCGATCTGCGTGGGCGGCGCCCTTCCCGTCAAGCTGGGCGAGGAATGGAAAGAGGTGCGCATCCACCACATCCACATGGAAGAGGATGCAGGCAAGAGCATCCACGACCAGGATCCGCATCACACGCTCATCGACCTGAACCGGGCGGGCGTGCCCCTGCTCGAGATCGTGACCGAGCCCGACCTGCGCAGCGCCGACGAGGTGGATGCCTTCATGAGTGCGATGCGCCAGCTGGTGCGCTGGCTCGGCATCTCCGATGGTAACATGGAGCAGGGCAGCCTGCGCTGCGACGTCAACATCTCGGTGCGCCGGCAGGGACAGACGAGCTACGGCGAGCGGTGCGAGGTGAAGAACCTCAACTCGATGCGCTACGCCCGCCGCGCCATCGCCTACGAGGCCCAACGCCAGATCGCCCTGCTCGAAGCCGGCCAGCCCGTGGAACGGTACACCCTGCACTTCGACCCCGCCAGCGGCACCACCTCACCCTTGCGCGACAAGGAGGCAGCCCACGACTATCGCTACTTTCCCGAGCCCGACCTGCCGCCGCTGGCCCTGACAGAGGAATTCACAGAAAGCGTAAGGGCCGCTATGCCGCCGCTTCCCCGCGAAGTGTATGCGCAAATGCGGTCTACCTATGGCCTGAGCGACTACGATGCCACGCTGTTGGTCGAAGAGCGGCCCACGGCCATGTTTTTCCTCGGGCTGGCAGAGGCGACCCCGCATTTTGCGAAAGCGGCCAACCTCATCATCAACCGCATCCTGCCGTGGTGCCGCGACCAGAAGATCGCTATCGAGGCGTTTCCCGTGCCCATGGCCGCCCTCGCCGAGTTGATCGAGATGGTGGAATCTGGCGACATTTCCCATTCGGTGGCCTGGCAGGAGCTGTTTCCCTTGCTGTGCCGCCAGCCCGATCGGTCGCCGCGTGACCTGGCCGAGCAACACGACCTGCTGCAGCAAAGCGACCAGGCCGCCCTCGTGCCCGTCATCGAGGAAGTGCTGGCCGCCTTCCCCGACAAGGTGGCCGCATGGCGCAAAGGCAAAAAGGGACTGACCGGCTTCTTCATGGGCCAGATCATGCGGCGCACCGGCGGCAAGGCAGACCCCAGGTTGACCAACCGGCTGCTCGTCGAACGCCTGAAGGCAGAGTGATACCCCAAACAAAGTGGTTGGGGAAGAATCGACATCGAGGGACGAGTGGATATGCCGAGCGGATTGGAGTAACCGAGGAACCGAGGATTCAACTTGCTCCCGACGATGGACGATAGACGATAGACGATGGACGATGGACTATGGACGATGGACGATGGACGATGTGCACTAACTATAACGGACGTCGTCACGACGTCACTCGTCACTGCTTGCCCCGATGGAAATCGGGGTCGTCACGATCCTAACCTGACAGTCCCGGAACATATTCATCATAAATCACCGGGGCTATAAACAAGTAGAAACAATTCCCGAAAACCCTTGGGAAACGACCATTCGGCCTACCTCTCCCGCCATTTTCAGAAAATTTTCCGCAAGCCTGGTGTTTGTATTAAATATTGCACGCAAGCCTAACCATTGATTTGTCAGACCGGTAAGGCGGGATCGGGATTACATTAAAATTTTAACACACGCATCACTCAGGTACAAGGGTTTTACAAATCGATTTTTTACACATAAATTTGTCCACTGTAGTACCTGCTCACCATTTTGCGGTGGGCCACATCACGTACATACAGAGCAACGCACTCACCGCTCTGGAAACCCGAAACACCGGTTAAGCTCGCCTTACTGGTTTTCACTCACCGAAATAACGACACGGGAACAAACACGTGCCTCGAAAAAGAGGTGGCGAGGTGGCTTGCACGAGCTGCATGGCACCTCCTGTGATCCCTTGGACAAATCTGCAAAAGTTTTAACCATGACCCACCACTACCACCTGGTGGCACTCCTTTGGTGTGCCATCGCATTGTCCATGAACGTCCCACGAGCAGCGGCGCAGCAATCGCTGGAGATTGGCGGATTCGTGGGTGTGTCCAACTACTCAGGGGAACTGCATCAGGCGCATTACGAAGTGGCCGACAGCCGTCTGGCCGCAGGATTCGTAGGGCGCTACCACCTCAGTCCGGCACTGGCCATCCGCGGCCACTTCCTTCGGGGCAGGCTTCAGGCATCCGATGCGGCATATGCCTCCATCGAGCACCGCCGCAACCGCAACCTCAGCTTTCGCACCACGCTTTTCGATCTGGGGCTGATGGCCGAGATCAACCTGGCCTGGTTTGGCGAGGGATCACGCCTCAGCACATCTCCCTACCTCGTATTTGGCATCAGCGGTTTTTACTTCAACCCGCAGGCGCTCTACAACGGCCTGTGGGTCGATCTGCAGCCCCTGGGCACCGAGGGACAGGGGCATCCCGGGCTCTCGGACCAGAAGCGCTACAGTCGCCTGCAGGTGTCCATCCCGATGGGACTGGGCTACACCTGGCGCGTGAACGATTACTACACCATCGGCTTCCAGGTGGTGGCACACAAGACCTTCACCGACTACCTCGACGACGTGAGCGGCAAGTACCCCGACCTGGAACAGCTCGGCGCCATGGATCCGCTGGCAGCGGCCTTGTCGTACCGCTCGCCCGACCCGACGGCCCCGCTGCCCGAAGACGGCATGCGCGGCAACCCGAAGACCAAGGACTGGTATTTCTTCGCGGGCGTGGTGTTCACGCGCTACCTGCAACACTGGAACGTGAAGAAGCATCCGGCAGAACCCTCGGTTTCGGGGCGCAAGGAATACCGGTATTTTTAGCATCCGGATGTGGCGCATTGTGCAGGGAAAAATTCCGGCTAATGGGCTCATCGCCCGGCAAGGAACAGATGATAATTTGCACTCATCCGGCAATACCCGTATCTTTGGAGTGATTTTAGCTCCGCTCCGAGCAAACAACGACATTGGCACCTATCCCTGCCTCCGCCCCAGAAGTCATGTACCCTTGACACTCCAAAAACGACGAGCAAGCCTTTGCAGGGCTTGAGGTAACGCGATTTTCTGGAACTATTAAAGGCACCCGTCGTGAAACGATTGACCATCCTTTGGCTTGTGGCAGGGTTTGCTATGAGTCTGACCCAAACGACCGCACAACAACGAACGCTTTTCGTACGCGCCGGCGCCAGTGGCGATGGCAGCTCCTGGGCTGCCGCCCTGGGATCGCTGGCTGAAGCGCTGCAGCAGGCCCATCGCGGCGACCAGATCTGGGTGGCCGAAGGCACTTACCGACCAGGCCACGAGCGCACCGCCACCTTCCACATCCCCGCAGGGGTAGCCGTGTACGGTGGCTTTGCCGGCACGGAAAACGCGCTCGACCAGCGCAACCCCGACGCCCACCCCACCATCCTGAGCGGCGAGATCGGCCAGCCCGGCATCGAAGACAACGTGTACAGCGTGGTGACCATCGGCGCCGCCGATGCCGACACCCGCCTCGACGGCTTCGTCATCGCTCATGGCAATGCCTTCGACAAGGGCGATGATGGCGATCCGCATCGCTGCGGCGGCGGCCTGTATGTCGACGGCAGCAAAGGCGCTGCCCGCCCCGTCATCGCGCACTGTGTGTTTCGGAACAACACGGCCCGCGTGGGTGGTGCCGTCTATCTGAACGGGCGGCGCGGCACCTGCGAGCCGCTCTTCGTGCACTGCCGCTTCGAAGGCAACAAAGCCGGCGTGGATGGGGGCGCAGTCTTTACCGATGCACGCGATGGCGGGTCGGCCAAGCCCGTCTTCCGGTTTTGCCATTTCGAAGAGAATGAAGCCACCTATGGCGGTGCGCTCGTCAATGCCGCCGGCAACGGCGAATGCATGGTGACCGCCGAGCAAACGGCCTTCCACCACAACATGGCGCTGGCCAAAGGTGGCGCCATCTACGACGTAAATGCCAGCCGCCGCTGTCGCACCCAGCTCACCGACTGCATCTTCGAGCGCAACCTGCCCGACGATCACAGCGAGGTGTTCATGGGGTACAGCTCGATGAACAGACAACTTTACCGATTGGACAGAGGGAAAGAGTAAGTACGACCATCTACAGCAAGTTGGCAATCCAATCCAGATCAGAAAACCCGCTTCAGGCATTCCGCGTTGGTGGAATGCCTGTTTTCATTTTTGCGAAAGCGGGATATTTTGGCGACAAGCCACGACAAAACAATCCTTGCCTCTTGCCTGCACTCGAAGACATACTCCGCCAGTACTGGGGATACGACCGCTTCCGCCCGCTGCAGCGCGAAGTGATCGAGTCGGTATTGGGCGGGCGCGACACGCTGGCGCTTTTCCCCACAGGGGGTGGCAAGTCGATCTGCTATCAGGTGCCTGCGCTGGCCCGCGAAGGGGTGGCCATCGTCGTGTCGCCGCTGATCGCGCTGATGGAAGACCAGGTGATGCAGCTGCGCCGGCGCGGCATCAAGGCCGTGGCCATCCATTCGGGCCTGCGCAAGGCCGACATCGACCGCATCCTGGACAACTGTGTGTACGGCGACGTGAAGGTGCTGTACCTGTCGCCCGAGCGGCTGCAGACCGAGCTGGCGCGCGTGCGCATCGGCAAGATGAAGGTCAACCTGCTGGCCGTGGACGAAGCCCATTGCGTGTCGCAATGGGGCTACGACTTCAGGCCACCCTATCTCGAAATAGGGCCGTTCAGACAGGAGGTGCTGCCCCACGTGCCCTTGCTGGCGCTCACGGCTACGGCCACTGAAGAAGTGGCCCGCGACATTTGCGACAAGCTGGGTTTTGGCGACAGCCACCAGGTGTTCCGCAAGTCGTTCGCGCGGCCCAACCTGTCGTACGTCGTGCTGCACGAAGAAAACAAGCTGGCCAAGCTGCTCGACATCCTGAAAAAGGTGCCGGGCAGCTCGGTGGTGTACGTGCGCAACCGCCGCCAGACGCGCGAGGTGGCCCGCTGGCTGCAGCAGCGCGGCATCCGTGCCGACTACTACCATGCGGGGCTGGACCACGCCACGCGCAGCGAGCGGCAGGAGGCCTGGATCAAGGGACAGACGCGCGTCATGGTGGCCACCAATGCCTTCGGCATGGGCATCGACAAGGCCGACGTGCGCACCGTGGTGCACCTGGACCTGCCCGACAGCCTCGAAGCCTACTTCCAGGAAGCCGGCCGCGCCGGGCGCGACGGCAAAAAGTCGTGGGCCGTGCTGCTGTACCACCCCGAAGACAAAAAGCGGCTGGAGCGGCAGCTCGCCCTGTCGTGGCCCGAGCTGCACGAGATCCGGCGCGTGTATCACGCCCTGTGCAACCATCTGGGCGTGCCCGAGGGCAGCGGCGCCTACCAGTCGTTCGACTTCGACTTGCAGACCTTTTGCAAGAGCTTCAACCTCGAGCTGCTGCCCACCTGGCACGCCCTCAAGGTGCTCGAGCAGGAGGGCTGGATCGCCATGAGCGAAGCGGTGTACGTGCCCGCCACCATCAAGGTACGCGTGGGGCGCGAGCAGCTGTACGACTACATGCTGCGCCATCCAAAGCTGGAGCCCGTGCTGAAAGCCCTGCTGCGCATGCTGCAGGGGGTGCACCTCGACTACGTGCGCCTGCACGAGCAGAAGCTGGCGCGCTTCCTCGGCATGGAACAGCGGGAGCTGCGCCAGGCACTGAAGGTGCTGCACGACCACCAGATCGTGGACTACCGCCCGCAAAAGGAGGCGCCCCAGCTGACGTTGCTGCACGAGCGGGTGCCCGCCGCCAACCTCACCATCGACCTGCAGCGCTATCGCTTCCTCAAGGAGCGGCAGCAGGCACGCATCGCAGCGGCCATACGCTACGCCACCGTACCCGAGTGCCGCAGCCTGCAGCTGCTGCGCTATTTCGGCGAAGCCGAAGCCCGGCCTTGCGGCAAATGCGACGTCTGCCTGGGCCGCCACCAGACCACGCTCTCGCCCGACGACATGGAGCGCTATGCCCAAAAAATCAGGGCGCTGCTGCACCACAACGCCCTGACCATCGCCCAGGTGCTCGAAGCCTTCGCGCCGCGCCGGCAGGCCCGCATCCTGCGCGCCATCGAGCACATGGTAGATGAGGGGCTGCTGCGCAAAGAGGGCGACCTGCTCTCCCTGCCCCCACAAAAAGCCGACACGTGAAACGCATCGCCCTGACCGCCACCACCGACCTGAGCTTCGACCAACGCATGCAGCGCATCGCGGCGGCCCTGGCCGAGGGCGGCTACGACGTGTGGCTCATCGGCCGCGCCCTGCCCCACTCGCCCCCGCTCCAGCCCGCGCCCTGGCATCAGGTGCGCCTGCCGTGCCGCCACCACAAGGGCAAGCTTTTTTACCTCGAGTACAACTGGAAGCTGTGGCGCCTGCTGCGCCAGCTCGAATGGGACGCCATCGCCGCCGCCGACCTCGACACGCTGCTGCCGGCGGCTCTCGTGGCTTCCGCCAAACGCATCCCGCTGGTGTTCGATGCCCACGAACATTTCACCGAGGTGCCCGAAGTGGTAGACCGCCCGCTGGTGCGCTGGCTGTGGGAGCGCGTAGCGCGCTTCGGCATCCCGAGGGCGCGGCTGGCCTACACCGTGGGGCCGCGGCTGGCCGAGGTGCTGGGGCGCACCTACGGCCGCCCCTTCGAGGTGGTGCGCAACGTGCCCGTGTACGACGAGCGGCTGCCCGTGCGCACGCGCCCGCCCGAGCCCCCTTTCGTCATCCTGTACCAGGGTGCGCTCAACGAGGGGCGCGGGCTGGAGTGCGCCATCGAGGCCATGGCCCTGCTGCCCGACACGTTCGAGCTGTGGCTGGCCGGTGAGGGCGACCTGTCTGCTGCCTTGCGGCAAATGGCGGCCGCCTCGCCCGCCGCTGCGCGCATCCGCTTCCTGGGCAGGCTGCAGCCCGCCGTTTTGCGCAAGCTGACGCCCGAGGCCTGGCTGGGCCTGAATTTGCTGGAAAACAAAGGGCTGAGCTACTACTACTCGCTGGCCAACAAAGCCTTCGACTACATCCACGCCGGCGTGCCGGCCCTGCATCCCGACTTTCCGGAATACCGGCAGCTGGTGTCGGAGCACGGCACGGGCCTGCTGGTGGAGCGGCTCGACCCTGCCCTGCTGGCCCGTACCGTCGAGGAGCTGGCCCGGCAGCCCGAGCGCTGGCAGGCCATGCACCACCGCTGCCTCGAGCTGCGCCGCCGCCTCTGCTGGCAGCACGAAGCCGAGCATCTGCGCGCCCTCTACGCGCGCCTGTGGGCCTGATCAGCCGCAGGGGAAGCGCGTGGCATCGGCCTCTTCCACGTCGAAGAGCCAGTGGGGCGGCACGCTGTCACGGTAGCGCAGGCAGCCCTCTTCGAGATAGGGGTAGATCTGGTCGTAGCGGCGTATTTCGTGCACGTTGATGCGTCGGAACACGTGCGTGCGGTTGATCTGGTCGGGACTGCGCAAGCCGGCGGCGGCCATCAGCTCGGCAAAGGCTTCTACCGTCTCGTCGTGGAAGTTGGCCACGCGCTGCGCCTTGTCTTCCACCACCAGTCCCTTCACCAGCTCGGGCTTCTGGGTGGCCACGCCCGTAGGGCAGGTGTTGCGGTTGCACTCCAGCGCCTGGATGCAGCCCAGGGCCAACATCATGCCGCGAGCCGAGTAGCAGGCATCGGCGCCCAGGGCCATGGCCCGGAAGATGTGGAAGCCCGTCAGGATCTTGCCTGCGGTGAAGAGCTTGATGTCGTTCTTGAGGCCATAGCCCACCAGGGCGTCGTAGGCGAAGGCCAGCCCCTCGCGAAACGGCATGCCCACCGAGTTGGAAAACTCGAGGGGCGCGGCCCCCGTGCCGCCCTCACCGCCGTCGATGGTGATGAAGTCGGGCTTGATGCCCGTCTCGATCATGGCCTTGCACAGGGCGATGAACTCGCTGCACCGCCCGATGCAGAGCTTGAAGCCCACCGGCTTGCCGCCCGACAGCTCGCGCAGGCGCGCAATGAACTCCATCAGCTCGACCGGCGTGGAGAAGGCCGTGTGGTAAGGCGGCGACAGCACGGCCGTGCCCGGCTCCACGCCGCGAATGGCCGCAATCTCGGGCGTGTTTTTGCGGGCCGGCAGGATGCCGCCATGCCCCGGCTTGGCCCCCTGCGACAGTTTCACTTCGATCATTTTGACCTGATCGAGCGTGGCGCGCTTCTGGAACTCCTCGGGTGAGAAACGGCCGTCGGGGGTGCGGCAGCCGAAATAGCCGGTACCGAACTGGAAGATCAGATCGCCGCCACCCGACAGGTGGTAGGGACTGATGCCGCCCTCGCCCGTGTTGTGCGCAAAACCGGCCAGCGCCGCCCCCTTGTTCAGGGCCATCACCGCGTTTTTGCTCAGCGCACCGAAGCTCATGGCCGAGATGTTGAAGATGCTGGCATCATAGGGCTGCCTGCAGTCGGGCCCGCCCACCCGCACGCGCGGATGATGATCCACCTCTTCGAACGGCACGGGCCGGATGCTGTGGTTCATCCATTCGTAGCCCTCCTCGTACACGTCGAGCTGGGTGCCAAAAGGGTTGGTGTCCAGTTCGCGCTTGGCACGCGCATAGACCACCGTACGAAACACGCGGCTGATGGGCGTGCCATTGGTATCGCTCTCGATGAAGTACTGATAGATCTTGGGCCGCAAGTCCTCCATGAAGTAGCGGCCGTGGCCCACGATGGGGAAGTTGCGCAGGATGGCATGCCGCTTCTGTACCAAGTCGTACACCAGCACGCCCGTCCAGGGCACCCACAGCGCAAAGCCCCACAGCACCTGGGGCCACCACATCGAAAGGGCCCCCATGGCCACGGCCCAGACCAGGGTGAAAGCGATGATTTCGTTTCGCATGAGCGGATCGGATTTGGAGGTGAGCAAATGGCTTTCGCCAAAATACACAAAGCCCCGCGGACCGCTGATCCACGAGGCTTTGCCGCAGGCGCCAACGTCGCCCGGCGAACGTTTCAGAAGCGGGCCGAGGCGCCGAGCAGGAAGTTCAGTCCGTAGGTCGGATAATACTGCCAGCGCTGGCGCTTGTTGTTGAGCAGGTTGTTGAGCTGCATCCACACGCTGATGTGGTCGGTGAAGCGGTAGTCCACGGCCAGGCTCAGGTCGAACAGGCCATTCAGGTTTTCAGGCGCACCGTCCTTGCCCGGCACGGGCACCCCGTTTTCCACGAACAGGTCGGCGCGCACCCGCAATGCCTCTTCGAGGCCCGAGTAGGTGACGAAGCCGTTGAGGGTGAGCGCGGGCAGATGCCAGGGCTTGGCCTGCGTGTTCAGGTCGTACACGTTCTGCCGCACGGCGCCCCCCACCTCGATGCCCTCGAACGGACGCGCCAGCAGGGAGCCGGCCACGTAGAAGATGCGCGCCGTGTCGTACACCGTGGCAAAACGCCGACGGATGCTCGTGTCGGTGCTGTCGAGCACGAACAGGGGCAGGTCGTTGGCCTTCTTGAAGCCCGCCTTGGCGCTGTACTCCACCACGTTGAGGTTGCCCTTCAGGCCGCCGTAGAAGTCGAGGTAGTCGGTCGTCTTCAGGGTCAGGGCCGGAAAGCGCGACGCGATGAAGGGGTTGTACTCGCTCAGCGAGCGGAAGGTGTTCTTCTCGCGATCGCCCTGGGCCGCGGCAAACACCATCAGCTTGTTGCCGGCGAGCTGCACGGTGGCCTCCACGTCGGGGTACACGCTGAACTCCTGCTCGAAGCTCACCAGGCGCAAGCCGCCCTTCACCTTGAACGCGTCGCCGTGGAAGGCGAACGAGGGGTTGAGCGTGTAGGTGTTCAGTTTTTGCGTGGTGGTGTCTTCGTAGCCCGTCAGGTCCACCCGCACGCCGATGTGCAGCGGATGCGTTTCGGCGATCCACTTCGTGGCATCCAGGTTGAGCAGGAAGCCCGTTTCGCGGGCTGCGTAGTTGTCGGAAAGGAGATACAGGTCGAAGCCGGCGTCGTAGTTGATGTCGCCGACGTTCTGGGTGGCATTGAAGATGGAGGCCCCTGCCGAAAACGTCTTGAACACCTGGCGCACCTCGTCGGCGGGGATGCCCGTGGTGTCGGTGCCGTCGAAGTTGTAGCCGTAGAAGTGCACGCGGTCCGAGTCATAGTCGAGGTGCCCCTTCACGCCGAAGCCCTGCTCGCTGTACCAGGTGCCTTTTGCGCCCAGCGCGGTCTGCGAAAAAGCCTGGTTCTCCACCTCGTCGTTCGACAGGTCGGCCGCATGATGCTTGACGTGGAACAGCAGGTCGGCCATCTCGTTGGCCAGCACGTGATAGGATGCTTCGCCGTAGATCGACTTGGGCAGGCCCACGCCGGCACGCACGTAGCCGTTGTACACGGGGGGCAGCGGCTCGCCGCGGAAAGCCAGGGGCCGGATGCGCGGCGGCGGATAGTCGATCGAGAGGGTGCGCGGCGTCAGCTCGTACTGCAGGCGCGGGCGCGTGGTGTCGGCGGGCGGCAGCGTAGGGGTGAGGGGCAGCTTTTCCACCTCGAGCAGCTGGGCCTCGAAGTTGGCAATCACCTCTACCTGCTCGCCCGGCAGGTCGTCCTGTGCCTGAAGGGCCAGGGGTGCCAGCCACAGCACCCACAGCAGGCTTCCGTATCGGGACAAGATGTGCTTTATCATGATGGTGTGTTTAGCGTCGTTTCGTTGAATGTATGGTGCAACAATGCGCGCGGCGTGCGCCGTCAATGGCCTTCCTCGAGGAAGGGCTCTTCGCCCTCGGTGCTGAGGCGGTTGGTCGCGCCCGAGGCCTGTTTGACCTGATCGAGCTTGCGGCGCGCCTCGGCCAGGATCTCGGGATCGCCATCCTTGTACTGCTCGAGCAGGGCTTCGAGCGCGGCGCGGGCACTGAACAGGTCGCCCCGCTCCATGTAGATGTCGGCCAGCAACAGCACGCTCTTGGCCACCCAGTACTTGTGAGCGCCGCTGGCGGCGTTGTTGCTCATGCATTTTTCTTCGGCTTTCGCCAAATCGCGGTTCAGGTAGTAGATGTAGGCGATGAGGTAGCGCGCCTCGGCCGTCATGACGTTGTCGCTCAGCGCTTCCACGTGCTCGAAGGCAGCCAGGGCCGTGTCGTAATCTTTCTGGTCAAAGGCCACCTTGCCCATGTAGAAATAGGCCTTGGCCTTCTGCAGGTTGGAAGCGCCCGGGTGGTTGATCACCTTGCGCGCCAGGTCGGGGATGACGTCGGTGCGCTTCGTCTGCCAGGCCGCCGCCAGCGCGCCCGTATAGGCCAGCAGGCGCTGATCGTCGGACACGGCCTCGTCCATCAGCTTGCGATAGTACTCATAGGCCAGGTCGTAGTCCTTCTCGTGCTCTTCGGCGATGATGGCCGCTTTCTCGAGTGCCTTGAGGTAGAAGCGGCTCTTGCCCCGCTCGACCACCTTGCGATAGTCCTGCAAGGCCTGGCTGTACTGCTTGAGCGCCAGGTAGCTGTCGCCGCGCGAGTAGAGCGCCTCGAGGGCGTGGCTGCCGTTGGGAAACTTGCGCAGGTAGTCGGTCAGCTGCTGGATGGCGCGCGCGTAGTCGCCTTCCTCGTACGGGGCGATGGCCGCCTTGAACGAGAGCGAATCGCGCGAATAGTTGTCGGTTTTGAAGTTGGGTATGGTCTCGAGGAACGCAAAGTACTCGTCGGGCTGGCCCAGGTCGTAGAGGTAGATCTCTTCGAGCGACTTGAGCGCCGACTGCCCTTCTTCGGCCGTGGGGTTGTTGGCAAACACGCGCTTGTAGTACTCGATGGCGGTCTGCAGCGAGCCTGCATTGTATGCGATCAGGCCCAGCTTGAGCAGGGCTTTGTTGACCAGCGGGCTGGCCGGATAATCGCTGATGAGGCGTTCCAGCGGCTGGCGGGCACGGTTGAGCTGGCCGGCGTCCTGGTAGGTGTTGCCCAGCTCGTAGAGGGCGTCGTCGGCAAAGGGCGAGTTGGGGTAGTTGTTGACCAACTGTTCGAGGGCCATGATCTTCTCCGTGATGTTTTCGCGCAAGCCCTCGATGATGGCCTTCTGGTAAATGGCATACTCGAAGCCGCGATAGCCGTTGCGGATGGCTTCGTCGTAGAAGCGCACGGCCTCGGCGTAGCGCTTGCGCTTGAACAGGCAGTCGCCCGCACGCAGCGTGGCATCGCCCAGCACGTCCTGCTTGACGTATTCGCTCCGTATCAGGGCGCGGTTGCGCTTGATGGCGGCCACGCAGTCCTGGAAGTAGCCCTGGGCCGAGCTGTAGTTTTTCAGCTTCAGGTAGTTGTATCCCTGCAGGTAGTTGCCCGTGTAGATGGAGGCTTCGTCGGGCAGGCCCGTCAGGCTGCGCGCCTCGCTGAGGAACTGGTTGGCGAGCTGGATGCTGCGCTGGTACTGCTTGCGGCGGTGCGCGATCTCGGCCAGCCAGTAGCGCGCCTGCGCCTTCAGCGCCAGATCGACGGGCGCATCGAGCGATTTCATGAAATACTTCTCTGCCTGCTCGTCATCGGCCATCTGCATGAGCTGTACGGCCCGGTTGAACGCCACCGTCTGGTAGGCACGGCGCATCTGTGGCGACATGGTGGGGATGCTCTCCAGGATGGCCAGGGCCCGCTCGTAGTCGCGCGTTTTGATGAACATGTCGCTCATCACCTCCTGGGCCTGGCTGTACCAGGGCGAGTCGGGTTTGATTTGCTGGAAAGCGGCCAGGGCATCGCTGTCGAAGCCCAGCTCATAGGAGAGCTTGGCGTAGTGGAACAGGGCCTCTTCGCGCAGGTCGGGTTCGTAGTTCATGCGTGCGGCCGCGCCGAAGGCGTTTCGTGCCGCCGTGCGGTTGTTGGTCTTCAGGTAGCAGTCGGCCAGGTAGAACATGGCGTACTGGCCCATGGGGCTGTCCTCCTGCACGAGCTGCTCGAAGTTTTTGGCGGCAGCCGCATACTTGCCCACCTTGTACTGGGCATAGGCCAGCTGGTAAAACTCTTCGGGGCGCATGCGGCCCGTGCGTTCGGCATAGTACTCGAGATGGGGCACGGCTTTCGCGAAATCGCCCAGCTCGAACCAGGCCTGGCCCACGAGCTGATGCAGCTCCTTGGTCTTGCGCAGGCCGCGCTCGTCGAGACGCGGCTCGGCATACTCGATCAGCTGGCGGAACTGCCCCTGTGCGAAGTAGATCTGCGCGATGTAGTAGGGTACGTGCCCGGAGTATTTGCGCGACTTTTCCACCAGGCGGAAGCTCTTGATGGCGGCGTCGTAGTTGCCGTCGAAAAACTCGCACAGGCCGTAGTAGTAGTTGGCCGGATAGTAGTAGGGCCCTTCGAGGTGGCGTATCTCGCGGAAATTGCTCTTGGCTTCCCGGAATTTCTTTTTGGCAAAAAAGGCATAGCCCATCTTGAAACGCACCTCGGCCTTCTGCTCGTCGCTCAGCTCCCAGGCCGGGATGCGCGCAAAAAACTCGATGGCCTTCTCGTAGTCCTTCGAATCGAAGAAGTAGTTGGCCGCCTCGATGAGCGCCTGCGTGGCCACGGGGTCGGGCTCGTAGGTGCGGATGAAGTCGAGGATGTAGCGCTCGGCATCGGGCAACTGCAGGCGCAGGGCCGACTGGGCATAGCCGAGCTGGGCCTTCATGCGCAACAGCTCGTAGTCGGTCTCATGTACCGGCTCCAACCGGTCCACGGCCTGCTGATAGGCCTCCATGGCCTGACCGTACAAGCCATGCGCGTAGTACTCCTGCCCCTGCTTCCAGAGGGCCAGCGCTTCGGTAAACACCGCGGTCTGCTGCGCCGCGGCGGGCCATGCCAGACCCATGGCCACGACGGCCGTAAGCATCCATTTTGCCTTGTTCATATGATGGTAAGGTTTTTCACGATTCGCCAACACCGGTGCACCCATTAACGTCCCGACGGCCCCTTTGTTACTCCCTGCCGGGGTGACCGTTGGCAAATGTACCATTCAAAAACGCATCGCACGCCATGTCGTGTGGCCCTTTGCGCCCGACCAACGGGCCGGAAGGGCTTCTCACAGGATGCTTCTCTTGCACTTGAGTCACAGGGAATGAATTATTTTTTCCAAAAACAAGAAAAATACTACAGATTTCTGCCCACTTCTTCTTCCTCATTGCCAAACCAAACGAATTGTCAGGTCACAAAAGGCGGAGGAATTTCATTGAATAACGCTCGATGAGCCCTTACTCTTGTTCCAAAACAAGGAAGGGGTATGCGCTAACAACAGTGCTCAAGAGGGGAAATGTTCGCGCCCATATTCCTTGCACAACAGTGCATCTGTTGGCCCTAAACAAACTGTGATGTCTCAAATGAAAACAAATTCTGCCCCGACCATCCGAGCGGACCAGTTGTTGTACCACGCGGTCTTCCAGCACAGTGCGCTGCCCCTCGCAGCACTCGACAAGGATTTGAAGATCATCCAGGCCAATGCTTCTTTTTGCGACTATCTGGGCCTGCCTTCCAGCTATGACCTGACCGAGATGCCCCTCCAGCGCCTGCCTTTCGTGCAGGATGAAAACTTCCAGTACCTCCTCGATCAATTGGTCCAAAACCGCCTCGACAAATTCGAATACGAAACCTCGCTGGAGTCGCCCTATACCGAAGAAGCGCGATGGTTGAAAATTTCGCTCTGCGCCCAGTGGGCCGACGGCGAGCTGCAGGGCGCCCTGATGATCCTTTCCGATCAAACGCTTTTCCAAAAGAAAATCAACCTTTTCAAGTCGCGCCTCAAGGCCATGCGCCAGGAGAACGAAAAGCTCAAGCAGGCCGTGGAGGATGCCGAAGGCCTGCAACAATTCTCGCAGCTCGCCGCCCACGACCTGAAAGGGCCCATCCGCATCCTGGGCAACTTCAGTCAGCTCCTGCTGCGACGCTACGAAAAGGTGCTGGACGATGAGGGGCGCGACTATCTGCAGTTCATCCACGACAGTGCCACCCACCTCAACCTGGTGCTCACCGACATGATCCACTACGCCGACGTGGCCAGCAAGCCGCTCCACTTCGACGTGTTCGACTTCGAACAATTGATGCGCCAGGTCAAGACCAAGATGGCTCCGTTGCTCGAGCAACACGGCGCCGTGCTCGAGTTCGAAAACCCACCCAGGCTCATCCATGGCTCGCGCAAATACCTGCGCCTGCTCTTCCAGCATCTCATCGAGAATGCCGTCAAGTTTGCCAAGCCCGGCGTGCGTCCGCACATCCGCATCACGTACCATCGCACGCCCGAGTCGCACGTATTCGCCGTACAGGACAACGGCATCGGCATCGCCACGGCCTACCAGGACAAAATCTTCGAGCTGTTCAAGCGCCTCGACCCGGCCAGCAACCGCCCCGGCTCAGGCGTAGGGCTGGCCATCTGCAAGAAGATCGTAGAGCGCCACGGCGGCAAGATGTGGGTCGAGTCGGAAGAAGGCAAGGGCAGCACCTTCTACTTCACGCTACAGCGGCTCTGAGGCGCCACCCCGAAATTTATCTGACAGTGTTGAGCCTTCAGATGCATCGGAACAGGTCGCTGCGCCCGATGTTGATAGGCCGCGATGTTGAGATGGTAAAAGCGTTGCGCTTCTTTGCGGCCCCGATTGGCATCGGGACAGGCGTTGCGCTGTCGCGCGAGGCAAAACCTCGACGCTACAC
>CAYNYN010000027.1:16011-19267 GCA_964401445.1 uncultured Saprospiraceae bacterium
TAGCCCTAAACGAGGAGGGATGCCGTGGCCTCACGACATCCCTCCTGCTGTATTTGGGCCCCAAAGGCGAATTTTTTCCGAAAAGGAACGAATGCCCCTTCAGGGTGTCCAATCATCGATTGCTCGGTGCATCACATGCCCAGCTTGGCTTTCACCAGGGCGCTCACGTCGGCCGACTCTTCGGCATAGAGCAGTGCTGCGGCATCGAAGATCATGGTGTAGCCGTGTTCTTTGGCCACCTCTTCGATCGCTTTCTGGATCTTCTCGTAGATGGGTTGCATCAGCTCCTGCTCTTTCTCGGCCAGGGTGCGCTGCATCTCCTGCTGGAAGTTCATGATGTCCTGCTGCATTTTTTGCAGCTCGGCCAGCATTTCCTCCTCCTGCTTGGGCGACAGCTCGCCGCGCTCCTTGCGCGTGATGGCATCCTGCTCTTTCTGCTGGTACTCCTGCACCATCTGCTGGCCTTTCTTCTGCAGTTGCGTTTGCAGGGCCTGCAGGTTCGACTGCATCTGCTTCACTTCCGGCATCTCGGCCATGATGGCTGCCGAATTGAGGTAGCCGTACTTCTGAGCCTGTACACCTGCAGCCAGCAGCATGAAGGCAAACAGCAGCCCTCCCAGTTTGATCGAATACTTCATGTCGTTACGAATTTCTGATTTGGTTCAAAAAATAGCGCTTTCGCAAACGGGGCCCGGCAAAAAAGGCCCCGTGCCCAAAAGGCGCGCAAAAATAGCAATAATGACCCGTTGCGCACAGTGCCGACGGCTCACTGCCGTCGCAACTGGTCCATGATGTCTTCCGTCTTGTCGTACTCGGGGTTGTAATAGATCATGTGTGGCGCGGTGCTGATGTCGATGATGAAGTCGAAGCCGCGGTCTTTGGCATAGGCCTCGACGGCGGCATAGACGCGTTCCTGGATGGGGCGCACCAGCTCTTCGCGCCGCTGAAACAGCTCGCCCTCGGGACCGAAGTAGCGCTTCTGCAGCTCGCGCACCTCGCGTTCCTTGGCCATGATCTCCTCTTCGCGCTGGCGCCGTTGCTCGTCGCTGAGCAGCACCTGCTCGGCCTGATAGCGATTGTACAGGCCCTTGATCTCGTCGTAGCGTTGCTCGATCTCCTGCTGCCATTTGGCGGCCAGTTGATCGAGTTCCTTCTCGGCAGCCTTGTATTCTTCGATATGGTCCAGAATCCGCTGCATGTCCACGTAGGCCGTGCGTTGGGCCTGCATCGTCCCCCAGAAGGTCAGGAGCATACAGGCGGCGAGGAGTGATTTTCTGAGCATCGTCAATGTCTTTTTGTTGCGGTTGATAGAAAAATTTACGGTCGTTTGCGAAACGTGCCAAAATTATCAAATTCTCGACCTGCACTGCCCTTTCGACTCGGGTCATGGCGCCGAAGTTACAGTCGGGCCTGCCACCCACAGTTTTTTAACCAATCCTTAATCGGCTCAGCACAAACGATTTCAGCGGCGGGCGGCTTGCCGCGCCGGGCGCGCCTTTAACGTCTGTTTAACCAAAAAGGCCACGCCCAACCCCTTCAAGCGGGGCGCAAATGGTATTTTTGCACGGTTTCGACGACAAACAGCCTTTCCCACATGCCGGCACGCCCGTTTCTTTACTTCCTCCTCCTGCTGCTGCCCCATCTGCTTGCTGCCCAGACGCAGTCGGTCGAAGCGCTGCGCAAGGAACTCGAAGCGGCCACCACCGAGCGCGAAAAGATGAACCTGCACCTCGACCTGGCCGAGGCCCTCTTTCGCACCAACAGCCGCAGCCATTACGATCAGGCCATCCGTCACGCCAAGATGGCCAACCAGCTCGCCGTCGACCTGAGGCATCCGGGTATCTCCGCCCAGGCCAGCTTTCTGCTTGGCAGGATCTACGAGCGCAAACGCGACTACCGCAATGCCGAAGTGTGGTACAAGAGCGCGCTCACCTTTGCCAAACAGGCACGCGATGCCGACCTCATCATCAAGACCGTGGAGGCGCGCAGCAAGCTGGCGGTGAAAGACCGCAACTACCGGCGCGCCTACCAGATCAACCAGGAAGCGTTCAACTACTTCAGCTCGCGCGGCAACAGCATCAGCGAGATGGACCGCGAGAACGAGCGCGTGCTGGCCCGCTACGAGCGCGAACGCAAAGAGCTGGAGCGCCAGCTCGAGGCCCTGCGCCGCGAACGCGACCGCCTCAGCGCCGACAAGACCCAGCTGGCCCAACGCTCCCAGCAGCTCGAACAGCAGGTCGAGCAGGTGGAGGAAGCCATCACCGAAAAAGAGCAACAGATCGAAGAGGTGGCCCGCCAGAAGCAAAAGGCCGAATACGTGGCCCGCTTGCGCAAAAAGCAGATCGACGCGCTGCAGCTGGCGCGCGAGCTGGACAGCCTGACCCTGGTGCAGACGCAGATGCAGCTCGAAAACACGCGCCTGGCCAACGAACGCACCCGCTACCTGTTCCTGCTGTTGGCGGCGCTGGCCTTCATCGTGCTCATCCTCGCCGCCACCTTCTTCTTCCGCATGCGCGCCAAGCAGCGCACGGCCCGCCAGCTGGCCGAAAAGAACCGCCTGATCGAGGAAGAGCGCAAGCGCTCCGACGAGCTGCTGCTCAACATCCTGCCTGCACCCATCGCCACCGAGCTCAAGGAAAAAGGCAAGGCCACGGCCCGCCGCTACGAGCAGGTCACCATCCTCTTTGCCGACTTCCGCAATTTCACGAAAGTGGCCGAGCAGCTCAGCCCCGAACAGCTCGTCGCCGAGATCGATTACATCTTCAAGGGATTCGACTACATCATCGGCCAGTACGACGACATCGAAAAAATCAAGACCATCGGCGATGCCTACATGTGCGCCTCGGGCCTCGACGAGCGCAAGCGCTTCCCGCTCAACATCGTCAAAGCCGCGCTCGAGATGCAGGAGTTCCTGGCCGAGCTGGCCGAGCAGCGCCGCGCCAAGGGGCTGCCCTGGTTCGAGGCCCGCATCGGCCTGCACACCGGTCCCGTCGTGGCCGGTGTGGTGGGCGTGCGCAAGTTCGCCTACGACATCTGGGGCGACACGGTCAACATCGCCGCGCGCATGGAGTCGGCCAGCGAACCCGGCAAGGTCAACATCTCGGAAACGACCTACCGCCTCGTCAAATACAGCTTCGAGTGTACGTACCGGGGCAAGGTCGAAGTGAAAAACAAAGGCCAGCTCGACATGTATTATGTCATTGGCGAAAAGAAAAAAGAACCGGCCGGCACGGCTTTGGCTTGAACGACGTGACGC
>CAYNYN010000028.1:0-6079 GCA_964401445.1 uncultured Saprospiraceae bacterium
AGCGTTTTGAGGGGAACGAATCGTGCGTCAAATATCGCCAATCTTTGGCGAGGGGAAAGAAAATCGCTATATTGGACAACCCGTTCAACCAGCCATTTGCCATGATTACCCGAATCGAAATCGATGGTTTCAAATCATTCCGGGATTTCAAACTGGAGCTTGCCCCTTTTACCCTCATTGCCGGGGCCAATGCCTCGGGGAAAAGCAATCTGTTCGATGCGCTGATGCTCCTTTCGAGCATCGCAGAAAGCGATCTGAGGCAGGCCTTTGCCCGGCAACGTGGCGAGCCGGAAGAGCTGTTTACCCAATATGGCAGCGACGAGCGCGCCGCGCACATGCATTTTGCCGTAGAAATGTTCGTCAATCCGCTCATCCGCGACGACTGGGGCAATGAAAGCGAGCTGGCGCACCTCCGGCTTCGTTACGAAATCGCGATCGAGCGACGCAAAACAGCAAGCGGACTGGAAAAGCTGCTGGTCACCAGAGAAGAGCTTCGCCCCATTCGGCCTTCAGAGGATGGGTGGTTGGAAAAGATGGTTGGAAAAAAAAACAAACACTGGCGCGCACTCAAGGGAAAGAACACCTACAAGCCCTATATCTACACCGACAGGAAGGACGGCATCCCCACCATTTTCGTCCGGCAGGACGGCATCCGGGGCGGGCGCCCCACACCCGTGAAAGAGCTGGAGCGTTCGGTGCTGAGCGGCATCAGCGGCACGGAGTTTCCCCATGCCTTTGCGGCAAAAAAAGAGATGATGAGCTGGCGCGAGCTGCACCTTCAGCCCAATGAGATGCGCAGGCCTTCCAAAATGCTCGGGCCCACCCAACTGGGGCCGCATGGCGAGCACCTTGCCGGCATGCTGCAACGACTTCAGGAAAAGGATCCCGATGCCATGCTGCGCATATCGCGCAAATTGAGTCGCTTCGTGCCCAGCATTCGCCGCATCTACGTGGACAAAGACGAGGAGCGCAAGCAATTCATCATCCGGGCAGAAACGACCGAAGGACAACGGTGGTCGGCTGCCGTTCTTTCGGAAGGCACCCTTCGCCTGTTGGTGCTTGCCGCCCTTTCGGAAGACGAAGAGTGGAGCGGCACCCTGTGCCTCGAAGAGCCGGAGAATGGCGTACATCCCACACGTATCAAAGACACCGTAGCGCTTCTGGCCGATCTGGTCACTGATTTCAGGGAAGTTCCCGAAGCCAAAGCGTTCCGCTTACGTCAGGTTTTGGCCAATACGCATTCACCCATTTTGTTGCAAGAGTTTTTCCGGGCCATAAAAGATGATTGGTTCCAGGGCGCATGCTATTTCGCCGAAATCCGCCCCGTGGCAGACCCGAAACACAAGGCCACCTGGCATCGCACCCGCATGCTGCCCGTCACCCTCGACGAAAAGGAGCAAATCCCGGGTCTCACTCCTCCCGAGGAAAAAATCTCCCTGCTTCGAGTGAAGGATTTTCTCATGTATCAAAAAACACCTGAACCTGTAAAATGAACACGCTGGCTATTGCCTTTCACGGTGAGGGCCCTACTGACTGGCGATTTTTCAAACCATTGATAGAGCGGCTCACGGCCCGGCTGCTGCGTGAGCTCGCCGATGAGGAATGGGAAGTACTGGTATTGGACGAGTTCCAGACAGAAGGCGACAACTACCTGCAAAAGGTGACTGCCTTGAGCAATGAATTGGATGGATTTCACCTGTTGATCCTTCACCGCGATGGGACCCCCTCACTCCAAAAGGCTCTGGAAAACCATTTCCATGACATCCTTCAGGATGATCATTTGAAAAACAAGCCATTCAGACTCGTCCCGCTGATTCCGGTAAGAGAAACGGAAGCATGGATGTTGGCTGACAAACAATGGCTTGAAGAAGAATTGAAAGCTCTGGGCGCCAAGCCTGCAAGCCTCCCCCTGCCCGGGCTTCAGGAAATAGAAGCCATTGCCGATCCAAAGAGCAAACTCGAAGAGGTTATACGTGCTGCACTCGAGCATAAGACCCGACGCCAGCGAAAAAGGTCGAGGGGGATCGAGTTTTTGTACGAATCGGCAGGAACAGAAGTCCGCATAGAAGTGCTGGAAAGACTGCCCGCATTCGAGGAGTTCGAAACCAGCCTGAAAAATGCGCTGGCGCAACTCATACGCGGCTGAGCCTCCCACCTTTCCGCTTTGTAAAAAATCCGCCCTACGGTACTGCCCCCTACTCTTCCGGGCTCACGGCCTCGAGCACGGGGCCGGCTTCGAGCTGGCGGAAGTCGACGGGCGTGACGGCCGAGACGCCTTCTTCGGGCATGTACACGCCGTAGATGATGTCCACGGCGGCCATGGTGAGCTTGTTGTGCGTCACGATGATGAACTGCGACTCTTTCGAGAACTTCTTGATGATGCGGTTGAACTTCTCGATGTTGACGTCGTCGAGCGGGGCGTCCACCTCGTCGAAGATGCAGAAGGGCGCGGGCTTGAGCAGGTATAGCGCGAAGAGCAGGGCCGTGGCCGTGAGCGTCTTCTCACCCCCGGAGAGCTGCGAGATGGTCTGGGGGCGCTTGCCCTTGGGCTTGGCCACGATCTCGATCTTCGAGTTGAGCGGATCGTCGGGGTTGAGCAGGATGAGGTCGGCCGTGTCGCCCTCGCTGAAGAGGCTGCGGAACACCTCGATGAAGTGCAGGCGCACCTGCTCGAAGGCCTCGAGGAACTGCCGGGTGGCCGTGTCCTCGATCTCCTTGATGGTCTCCATGAGGTCTTCCTTGGCCTTGAGGATGTCGTCGCGCTGGTTTTTGATGGTCTCGTAGCGCTCCTGCATCTCCTCGTAGGCCTCCACGGCCATGGGGTTGATCTCGCCGTAGTTGTCGAGGCGGTTCTTGAGTTTGCTCACCTTGGCCTCCAGCTCGGCCAGGCGGGCGGGGTCGGCCTCGTCGGGCGGGTCGGGCAGCTCGTTGACCGAGACGTTGAACTCGACGCGCAGCCGCTCGTTGACGGTCTGCAGCTGCAGCTGCACCTCGGTGCGCTTGTCCTTGAGGTCGTTGATGAGCGACTGCAGGTCCTGGCGCTTGCGGTTGAGCTTGCGCAGGCGATCCTCCAGCTCGTTGATGCCGCCGCGCGCCTCGAAGTAGGCCTTTTCGGCCTCGGTGAGCAGAGCCTGCTGCTCGTCGCGTTTGGCGTAAGCCGCGAGCAGCTGCTCGTCGAGCTTTTCGATCTCGGCCATCGTCTCGTCGTGCTGGGCGATGGCCTCTTCGAGGGCCTTCTGGTCGCGCTGCAGGCGCGCCCGTATTTCGTCGATCTGCCTTTCGGCAAATGCCAGTTCCTTTTGCAGGGCGCCCACCTTGTTCTGCTGCTTGATGAACTCGATGTTGGCCTGGTTGAAGCGGGCGCTGGCCTCGCTCAGCGACTCGGCCACGCTGCGATACGATTCGTCGGCGCGGCTGATCTGGTGGCGCAGCTCGCGCAGCTGGCGTTCCAGCGCCCTGAGCTCGCCTTCGAGCTGCTGCATGCCCCCTTCCAGCTCGGCACGGCGCGTGGCGATTTCTTCGAGGCGGGCGTTGTTTCCCGAAAGGGAGGCCTCGAACTGCTCGAGGCGCGCAGCCGCCGTGGCGCGCTCGTTGACCAGGCGGTTGAGGCGGGCCTGCAGCTGGCGGATCTCCTGTTGCAGGTCTTTCTGGCGCAGCGTCTCGAGGTGCTTCTTCAGCGCGAAATACTCGGACGAGAGCTCCTGCTCCTGCTGTTGCAGCTTGCGGATGGCCTTCTCCAGCATCTCGATGTTCTTCTGGCGGCCGATCTTCTTGCCCTCGAACAGGCCGATGCTGCCGCCCGAGATGCTGTGGCGGCGCCGGATGAACGATCCGTCGGCAGCGAGCAGCACGAGCGAGGGGTCGTCGATGCGGATGTCGAGGGCGCCCTCGCTGGCCACCACCACGCCGTCGAGCAGGAAGGCCACCAGCTTACGGTAGGCCGGATCGCACTGCACCAGGTCGAGCGCGGGCCGCGTGCCGGCAGGCAGCATGCGCATGGGTGGCTCGTAGTCGTCGAAGGCGTCGAGCAGGAAGAAGTGGGCCTTGCCCTTCTGGGCGCTGTGCAGCAGGCGGATGGCCTCATGCGCCGCTTCGAGGTTGGGCACCACGTAGTAGTTGAGCCAGGGGTCGAGGTAGTTCTCGATGGCCACCCGGTAGTTTTCTTCCACGTAGATGAGGTCGGTGAGCAGGTGCGCCTTGCCGGCCCACTCCTTTTTGCTGCTCAGGAAGCGGATGCTCTCGGGGAAGCCTTCGAGGTTTTCGACCATGGAGCGCATCAGTTGCAGCTCGTTGCGGCGGGCGTCGAGCTGGCGGTTGATGCCGCTGCGCTCCTCTTCGAGGGCTTCCATCTTGCGGCGCGTGTCCTCGATGGCTTTCTGGCGGTCGGCCTCGGCCTTTTCCAGTTGCTCCAGCTGGGCGCGCACCTGCGCTTCCTCGGCCTTCAGGCTGGCGAGCTGCTCCTGCAGGCGCGCCGCTTCGCCCTTGCTTTTTTCTTCGGCTTCCGCCAAACGCTGCGCCTCCTGCTCGAGGCTTTGCAGCTGGTTTTGCCACACGGCCTTCTGCTTTTCCTTTTCGAACAGGCGGCGCTCCAGCTCCTGCTGCTGCTTGAGTACGGCGTCGAGATCGGCCTTGAGGGTGCCATGCTTGTCGCGCGTGGCTTTCAGAGCCGCTTCGGCGGCGTCGAGCTGCTCCTCGAGCTCGGCCTCGAGGCGCTTCTCCTCCACGAGGCGCTCGCGCAGCGAGGCCACCTGTTCTTCCAGGCGCGCCAGCTGTCCCTTCGCTTCTTCGATCTGGCGGGCCGTCTTTTCGCGCGTCTCCTCGGCAAAGCGGGCCTGCTGCTGCAGCATGCGCTTGTCGGCCTCCATGCCGCGGATGCGGCCCGTGAGGCTGTTCAGCTCGCGCTGGCGCGTCGAGAGCAGCTGCTCCTTGTCGAGGTTGGCCTTGCGCTCTGCCTCGAGGGCCGCCTCGGCCTGCCGGATCTCGATCTCTATTTGCCGGAAGGCGTCTTCCTGCTCCTGCACCGAGCCGGCCAGCGACTTGAACTTGCGCTTGAGGCCTGCCGTGCGCCAGGCGGCCAGCTCCAGGCTGAGCGTCTTGTACTGCTCCTTGAGCTCGAAGTAGCGGCGCGTGCGGCGCGCCTGCTTCTCGAGCGTCTTGAGGTTGCCCTCGATCTCGTACAGCAGGTCTTCCACCCGGTCCAGGTCGGCGGTGGTCTGGTTGAGCTTGTTGATGGTCTCGCGCTTGCGCACCTTGTACTTGCTGATGCCGGCAGCCTGCTCGAACATGCGCTGGCGCGCGTTGTCCTTGTCGGCCAGGATGTCGTCTACCATCGACAGGGCGATGATGGCATACGAGTTGGAGCCGATGCCGGTGTCCATCAGCAGGTTGGTGATGTCCTTGAGGCGGCAGGTGACGCCGTTGAGGCGGTACTCGCTCTCGCCGCTGCGGTACAGGATGCGCGTGATGCTGACGGTCTGGTACTCGGTGGGCAGGATGTTTTTGGTGTTGTCGAAGGTGAGGGTCACCTGGGCCATGCCGCCGGGCCGCCGCTTTTTGGTGCCGTTGAAGATGACGCTGGACATCTGGTCGAGGCGCAGCTCACGCGTCTTCTGCTCGCCCAGCACCCAGCGCACGGCATCCACGATGTTGGACTTGCCCGAGCCGTTCGGCCCCACGATGCCGATCACGTCGCCGTCGAAGTGGATGACCGTCTCGTTGGCGAACGATTTGAACCCCTTTATCTCGATTGTCTTCAGTCGCATGGCCGGCAAAGATATTCCGTTGTGGCCGTTTTTGCTTGCGCAAAATTGGAACGTGAGACTCCAACACGGCTGCCTCGTCGCCCGTGGCAGTTTGTTTTTGCTTTCGCAAAATACGACCGGGCGTCCAACCTTTGACACAAGATCCCCTGGCCTTTGTCCCGCCTTTCGGCAAAAATCGCCCGCCCGACCCAACGCCGCGGCATCATTTGCCGTGAAGGCAGGTAGAAAAAGCGATTTGTCGGGTTGAGGGTAAAATCCCGACAACGCGTGACGCGTAACGACGTAATTTCCATCGTCCATCGTCCATTGTCTATCGT
>CAYNYN010000028.1:6179-19178 GCA_964401445.1 uncultured Saprospiraceae bacterium
AACGCGTGACGCGTAACGACGTAATTTCCATCGTCCATCGTCCATTGTCTATCGTCCATCGTCCAAACTTCACCCAAATTCCTGCTACATGAAACGCACTTTCCTCGTCCTGTTCCTGCTTTCGGCTCTTTGCAGCGCCTATGCCCAGACGATCACCATCCACGTGTCGGGCCACGTGACTTACGACAACGGCACGCCCGTCGAGGGCACCCCCGTGGCCATCTACACCGACTCGCTCATGGGCTTTTTCTACTACAACGAAGTGCCCACCGATCCCGACGGCTTCTACGAAGACTGGATCGAGGTGCCTGCCACCCTGACGCAGGGCACGCTCTTCGTCACCGTATGGGACTGCCCGTGGGGTCCTGGCGGCGCCAACTTGCAGCTGCTGAGCTGGTTTCCCAACCACACCGATCTGGTCGCCGACTTCACCTGCCCCTCCCAGCCGCTGTGCTCGGTGACCATCGAAGCGCAGCCCAACCCCAACGGCGTCACCACCCTCGAGGCCCTGCCCCAGGGCACGCAGCCCTACACCTACCTGTGGTCGAACGGCTACGTCAGTCCCTCGATTTCGGTGCAGGGCAGCGGCACGTGGTGCGTCACCGTGACCGACTCGATCGATTGCGTGGCGACGGCCTGCCACACCATCGGCACCGACAGCAGTGACTGCGGCCTCCAGCTCGACGTGCTGCCCGATGTCATCATCGCCAACGCCTGGGGGGCCGAGCCCATCACCTACCTGTGGTCGGACGGCTCGACCGAGCCGGTGCTGATGCCCAACGGCCAGGGCACCTACTGTCTCACCATCACCGACGCCACCGGCTGCTCGGCCGAGGCGTGCACCTGGTTCACCCCCGGCATCGGCAACGACTCGTGCATGGTGCAGATCGAGGTGGTGCAAAACGGCACCTGGCTCGACGCCACCATCTGCGGGTGCGCCTCCCAGGTCAGCTTCCAGTGGTCGACGGGCGACACCACGCAGGCCATCCCCATCGATACCGGCCTGAGTCAGTATTGCGTGACCATCACCTCGCCCGGGTGCGAGGCCACCGACTGCATCGACCTCGACGACCTGAATTGCGGCGTCACCATCGCCGCCCAACCGGGGGCCAACGTGATGACGGCCATCGCCACGGGCGTGCCGCCCTTCAGCTACTTCTGGAACACGGGTGAAACCACCGGTACCATTCAGCTCGACAGCGCGGGTGTGTACTGCGTGACGGTGACCGACGCCCTGGGCTGCGCGACGACCGACTGCACCTACTGGGGCACCCCGGGCCCCTGCACCGTCATGGCCCAGCTCGACACCATCTGGGGCAGCGACTCGGTGTACCTGTGGGCCTCGGCCTCCGGCGGTCAGCCGCCCTACACCTTCCAATGGATCGCCCCCGACGGCACGGTTTACGCGGGCGTGGACGTAGTGACCGACCAGGAAGGCGAATGGTGCGTCGTGATGACCGACGCGGCGGGATGCTCGGCCCTCGACTGTATCACCCCCTTCACGGATGGCTGTACAGCCGAGATCTACCCCGACCCGGATTGCATATCCCTGTTTGCCTGGAGCACGGGGCCCCTGCCCCACTCCTACCAGTGGAGCACGGGCAACACCGAGGCCGTGATCTTCCCCCTCTTCGCCGACGAGTATTGCGTCACGATCACCGATGCCGAAGGCTGCGTGGCCGAGACCTGTGTCTGGTTCGACCCGGCCGGGTGCAGCGATACGTGCCAGGTCGAGATCGAGGTGGTGCAAAACGGCACCTGGCTCACCGCCGACGTGGGCGGCAGCCCGGGCCTGACCAGCTTCGAGTGGTCAAACGGCGCCACCGCGCAGTCCATCCCCATCGATCCCAATCAGAGCAGCTATTGCGTGACCATCACCACCCCTACCGGATGCGTGGCCACCGACTGCATCGACCTGATGGGCTGCAGTGTAGAGATCCTGATGACACCCAACACCAATGGCCTTTTTGCCGCTGCCAGCGGCATCCCGCCATTCAGCTACCAGTGGAATACCGGCGCTACCGACGACGTGATCTTCCCCGACGAACCGGGCACATATTGCGTCACCGTGACCGACGCCGTGGGCTGCACGGCAGAAGCCTGCATGGAGCTCTTTCCGCCCGAGCCCTGTCATGTGAGCCTCACAGTCAATGACACCATCATCATGAATGGCGCATGGTTGTGGGCCATGGGCTCAGGCGGCGTGCCTCCCTACACCTTTGAATGGATCGCACCCAATGGCGACGTGTTCCAGGGGAGTGACCTCCTCTCGGCCGATCAGGAAGGCGAGTGGTGTGTCGTGCTGACCGATTTCCTGGGCTGCACCGACACGGCCTGTGTCTGGGTGGACCTGCCCGACTGCTGGGTGGACATCGCCGTGGTGCAGGACATGGGCGCGCTCTGGCTGGAAGCCGTCCCTGCCGGTACCCCGCCCTTCACCTTCTCGTGGAGCACCGGCGACACAGCGCAAATCATTCCCTACCCCGTGCAATCGGACGTCAGCGTCACCGTGACCGATGCGGCGGGCTGCACGGCTACCAGCAGCGTAGTCACCGGCACGCCGCAGATCGATTTCGGCGTGCAGGGCTGGGTCTATACGGCCGATTCGATCAACTGGCCGATCTACATTCCGGGCCGCGCCGAGCTGTGGCGCTGGAACGACACCGACTCGCTCGTGCTGGTCGATACCGTGCCGCTCGGCATGACGCTGAACGCACCTCATTACGACTTTGGCGACCAGGCGCTGGGGCTGTACCTCGTGCGCATCATACCCTACGACACGACGCTCCTGCCCACCTATCATTTCCACGCACTGGAATGGCAGGAGGCCTGGCCGATCGAGGTGCCGACCTTCGGCGCATCGTACAGCTACGACGTGTACCTGTTCGCTGCCACGCCACTCGACGGGCCGGGCAGCATCGAGGGCTACGTGGGCGCTGCTGACGGCTTCCGGCCCGGCGACGAGCCCGAGAGCGACGAGCCGCTGGCAGGGGCGACGCTGCTGCTCTACGACGCCGCAGGCGAGCCCCTGCAATGGCGCGCCACCAGCGCCACGGGCCACTTCCGCTTCGACGGGCTGCCCTGGGGCACCTACGAGCTGGTACTCGAAATTCCGGGCCGCGAGCAGGCCCGCCAATGGATCACGCTCGGCCCCGACCAGCCCGTCGTGCAGGTCACCTTCGAAGTGGGCAACGACGGCACCACCGTCACCGAGGCCGAAGAGGTGGCCACGGCTGCCATCGTCCGGCTTTCGCCAAACCCCACCTCCGGCCTGCTCCGCCTGGAAATGGCGTTGCCGCAGGCCGGGCCGGTGTGGCTGCGCATCTTCGACCCCACGGGGCGCATGCTGTGGCAAGACCGGCAAATGGCGCCATCGGGTACACAGGTATGGACCATCGCCGCCGGGCAGCATTTGCCGAAAGGCATCTATTTCCTGCAGGTGGCTACCGAAACGGACATGCATACCCTGCGTTTCGTAAAACAGTGACCCCTTACGCCATGGCAGCGACCCCGCGCGTGGGTCGCTGCCCCATTTGTGTGTACATGCAGCTACCCGACGCCTTTCTGGACCGATGCCGCCGCCACGACCGGCGCGCCATCGAGCAGTTGCACCGGCTGACGTTCAGCCTGGTGATGGGGCTGTGCCGCCGCTACCGACGCAGTGAGGACGAGGTGCGTGCGGCCCACAACGGCGCTTTCCTGAAAATCGTGCAAAACCTCGACAAGTACCGGCCCGAGGTGCCGTTCGACGCCTGGGCCAAAAGAGTGACGATCAACTACCTGATCGACGAGTGGCGCCGACGTCGCGACCACTTCGCCGAGCTCGAAGCGGCCGAGGCCGCAACGCGCTCGACCCACAACGACTTTTTGGAAGCCGAGGAGGCCGAGCGGCTCGAAGCCGCCCTGCATCAACTGCCGCCGATGACGCGCACCGTCTTCAACCTGTACGCCATCGACGGCTACGACCACGCCGAGATCGGCCGTATGCTCGACATGAGCCCCGCCACCTCGCGCTGGCACCTCATGGAAGCACGAAAAAAACTGGCTGCATTGCTGGGCCTGAAGCCCGGCGTGAAAAACAGAAATCATGGCTGAACACGACATCGACCGGCTCTTTCGCGAGCAGCTGGGCCATCGCGAGTTCCCCTACGACCCCACGATGTGGGACGAGGTGGCCGCCACGCTTTTTGCCAAACGGCGGCGACGCCTGCTGCTGTGGTGGTGGCTGGGCGGCCTGCTGGCTGGCAGCCTGTGCTTCTGGCTCGCCTGGTCCATGTTTCGCCTTTCGGCAAATGGAACCGCGGAGCCAGCCGTGGCCGAGCTGCCCATCCCGATGGCGCCGGCACCCGACACGTGCCCCGAAGCGGCCGGCCTGGCGGCGGCAAACCCCGCGACGCTAACCGCGCCATCCCCTGAGGCGCACGCTCTGCCGCAACGGCGCATCCTCCGGCATCAGGCAAGCCCCTCTCCGGCTGCTTTTGCCGAAAGGCAGGTCGAAAGCGAGACCGAAGTCACAGCCGCTCCGCTCACATCCGCCCCACGACGCGACCGGCTCGCGGCGCTACCCGTGGCGGGGCTGGCCCTGACACCCTTGCCTGCGACGGCCTCCGCCCCCGAAGCCGCGGCCATAGTGCCCGGCCCGCACTATCGGCCGCCCCAGTGGCACTTCGTGGCCGAAGGCGGCCTCACGAGCCATGGCCTGCGCGTGCAGACAGGGGTGGAACGCATGGGGCGCCTGATCGGGCGGTGGCATTACGTGGCCGGGGCACTGCTCCGCTACGAACCGCTCTACCACAAGCCCGCGTACCGCGCGTTGCCCGCCTACTCGTTCGGCCTGTCGGTCAAAGAGTACCGGCTCGTCATCAAAAACCAGCTCAGCAGCATGCTCTTCGCGGGCGCGGGTCGCCAATGGCGGCGACACGGCCTGTACGGCGGCCTCGGGTTGCTGGTGCCGCTGGCGCAGCAGCGCATCCTGTCGGAGCGTTCATGGGAATGGGCGCCCCCCAACGACGGGTGGCAAATCGCGGAAAAGGGCTGGAGCAGGCCGGGGCTCACCGCCACGGCCCTCGTGCAGTCGCAATACAGCTACACCCTGACGCCCGGCATTCAGCTGACGCTCAGGGCGCAGTGGCCCATCGCCGGCAATCCCACCTGGGCGCCCCGGGGCCTGTGGCTGGGCGCGCGCGTGCGCCTGCGCTGATTTTTTTGAACCGAAAAGACGCCGCTGATGAACCGAACAACCGTTATTGTCTGGCTCGCCCTGATGGTGGTGGCTGGCTGCCGGCCGGTCGAGCTGCCCGAGGGGCCCACCACGGCCACGCCCCGCTTTTTTGCGCAAGCAGCGATAGAAGGCACGCTCCTGCTGCTGGAAGCGGGAGTGGACAGCATCTACATGCACACCGACGCCTGGGTCGAGGGCGGCAGCGAGCGGCGCAGTGGCGCCCTGGCCCCGCTGCTCTGCCCCGAGGGCGAATGCGGGCCGGCGCTGGGCTTCGTTTTCCGGAAGGAAGGCGCTGCGACCCCTGCCACCGGGGCCAGCTGGCAATGGGAAGGGCCGTGGTATGCCTCGCCCGAGAGCGTGCCTGCCACGCCCCAGGTACAGCCCGTGCTGCGCCTCGACGCCTCGGCATCGATCACCACGGGGCCGGTGCTGCTCTACCGCTGGCTCGTGGACGACAGCGAGCTGTACGTCCGCACGGGCCCCACGCTCGAGCTGCCCGTGCCGCCCGGCACCACACGCCGTAAGGTCAGCCTGGAAACGACCGATGCCAACGGCTGCCAGAGCACCTACACCACCTTCGTGCCCACGCAAGGGGCCCTCAGCGACAGCAATGGCTTGCAAATCAGCATGCACCAGCAGCCGACGGGCCTGTGGCAGCTCGAGGCCTCGTGGCAGCCCACGGCCCCCGCGGCCAGCGCCTTCATGTGGGGCAACGGCCTGATCGGGCCATTCAACATCGTGCTGGAGGAAGGCGTGCAATGCGTGAGCGTGGACGACACCCTGGCCAACGTCTATGCCGCGCTCTGCCTGCAGGTGCTGGAAGCGACGGGCAGCGACCCTCCGCCCTTCTGCCTGGCGCGCTTTGCCAGCACGCCCGCCACCGACACCGTCTGGATCCAGGACATCCCCTTCGGCGACGGCGCCGGGCTGGTCGAGGTGTGGTACGTGGATGAAAGCGGGCATTACTATTCCTCGAAACTGGGCCCCCAATCGGACGCATCGGTGCTGTGGCTGTCGGGCATACAGCCCTATCTCGAAAACGAGCGGGGCATGCCTACCCTCGAGATGAGCCTGACGGGCCAGGTGTACGTGTACGACGAGGCGGGCACCCGCCTGACGGTGGCCATCGATTCGGCCCATATCGCCGTGGGGCGGATGGAATAAACGGCAGTGGCGCGACCTGGACGGTCGCGCCACCTGGCAGCTTGTCGCAGTGCGTCCTTTTTCCCGTCAGGAAACCGTTTCGAGCTTTTTGCGGGCCGCTTCGAGGGCCTGGTCGAGGCCGCCCACGTCCTTGCCGCCGGCCGTGGCGAGGAAGGGCTGGCCACCGCCCCCACCCTTGATGAAGGCAGCCAGCTCGCGCACCAGCTGGCCGGCGTGCAGGTCGGGGTGCTGGCTGGTCAGCTCGCGGCTGATGAGCACCAGCAGCTGGGGCTTGTCTTTCACCACGGCACCCAGCACGATGACGGCGGGCGCCAGCTCCTTTTCGAGCTGGTGGGCCAGCGTCTTGAGCGCGTTGCCATCGTCGAGGGGCACGCGGGCCACCAGCAGGTTGTAGCCATTCACGGGCACGGCCTGCTGCTTGAGCTCGCCCTTGAGGGCCGTGGCACGTGCGGCCTGCAGCTGCTCGACCTCCTTGCGCAGCTTGCGGTTCTCTTCGAGCACGGCTTCCACCTGCTGTACGAGGCGTTTGGGGTTCTTGAACAGGGCCCGCACCTGCTGCAGCTCGACGAGCTGCTCCTTGAGCCACTCCTCTGCGTTTTTGGCCGTGACGGCCTCGATGCGGCGGATGCCGGCAGCCACGCTCGTCTCACCCACGATCTTGAACAGGCCGATGCGGCCGGTGGAAGGCACGTGCGTGCCGCCGCACAGCTCGCGCGAAAACTCGGGATCGAAGGTGATCATGCGCACGCGCTCGCCGTACTTCTCGCCGAACAGCATCATGGCGCCGGCCTTTCTGGCCTCCTCGATGGGGATGTCACGCGCCTCCTCGAGCGGGATGTCCTCGCGGATCTTCTCGTTGACGATGCGCTCGATCTCGGCGATCTCCTCCTCGGTCAGCTTCTGGAAGTGGGCGAAGTCGAAGCGGATGCGGCGATCGTCCACGTCCTGGCCTTTCTGGAGGGCATGGCTGCCCAGCACGCGGTGCAGGGCGGCATGCATGAGGTGCGTGGCCGAGTGGTTGGCCGAGGTAGCCTGGCGGCGCTCGGCGTCCACCTCGGCGCGTACGGGCGCTTCGGGATTTGCCGGCAGGCGCTCGACGACGTGTACGATCAGGTCGTTCTCCTTCTGCGTGTCCAATACGCGGATGCGCTCGTCGCCCACGGTCAGCCAGCCGCGATCGCCGCGCTGGCCGCCGCTCTCGGCGTAGAAAGGCGTCTTGTCGAGCACGACGTGGTATTCCTCACCCTTTTTCGTCTTGACGGTGCGGTAGCGCACGATGCGGGCATCGTCGACGGTGAGGGTGTCGTAGCCGACGAAAGCCACGTCGTCCACGTCGGCCAGCACGGTCCAGTCGCCCACCGTCTTTTGGGCGGCAGCCCGCGAACGCTCCTTCTGCTCCTGCAATGCTTTTTCGAAGCCGGCCTCGTCCACCTTCAGCCCCCGCTCCTCGGCGATGAGGCGCGTCAGGTCGATGGGGAAGCCATAGGTGTCGTACAGCTCGAAGGCATCCTTGCCCGAGATGACGCCATCCTTCACCTCGAGGCTGTCGAAGCGGCGCAGGCCGTTCTCGAGCGTGTTGAGGAAGGCCTTCTCCTCGCCTTCGATCACGCGGGCCACCTGCTCCTGCTGGGCCTTCAGCTCGGGGAACACGCCGTCGAACTGGTCGGCCAGCACGGGCACCAGCTTGCAGAGGAAAGGCTGGTCGATGCCCAGGAAGCTGTAGTAGTAGCGCACGGCGCGGCGCAGGATGCGGCGGATGACGTAGCCCGCGCCCGTATTGCCCGGCAGCTGGCCGTCGGCAATGGCAAACGACACGGCACGAATGTGGTCGGCCACCACGCGCATGGCGATGTCGGTATGCGCATCAGGGGCATAGCTGGCCGTGTAGGTCTTGCCCGACGCCTGCTCGATGGCGCGGATGAGGGGCGCAAACACGTCGGTGTCGTAGCTCGACAGCTTGCCCTGCAGCACCATGCACAGGCGCTCGAAGCCCATGCCCGTATCGACGTGGCGGGCCGGCAGCGGCTCCAGCGTGCCGTCGGCCTTGCGGTTGAACTGGATGAACACCAGGTTCCACAGCTCGATCACGCGCGGGTCGTCGGCATTGACCAGCTCGCGCGCATCGCGCTGACGCCGCTCCTCGTCGGTGCGCAGATCGACGTGTATTTCCGAGCAGGGACCACAGGGACCCTGGTCGCCCATTTCCCAGAAGTTGTCCTTCTTGCCGAAGTAGAGGATGCGCTCGGCAGGCACATACTGCTTCCAGATGTCGGCCGACTCATCGTCGCGCTCGAGCCCCTCGTCGGGCGCCCCCTCGAAGACCGTCACGTACAGGCGCTCCTTGTCGATGCCGTACACCTCCGTCAGCAGCTCCCAGGCCCAGGCGATGGCTTCCTTCTTGAAATAGTCGCCAAACGACCAGTTGCCCAGCATCTCGAACATGGTGTGATGGTAGCCGTCGCGGCCCACCTCTTCGAGGTCGTTGTGCTTGCCACTGACGCGCAGGCACTTCTGCGTGTCGGCCACGCGGCGGTACTCGGGCTCACGGGTACCCAGGAAGTAGTCCTTGAACTGGTTCATGCCCGCGTTGGTGAACATGAGCGTGGGGTCGTCCTTGTTCACGATCGGGGCCGAGGGCACGATTTTGTGATCCTTCGAAGCGAAGAAATCCAGGAAGGTCTGCCGAATCGTTCGCGAGTCTTTCATATGCGGATACTGTGATTTGCCATGTGGTTTCCATCAAAACAACCACGCGCATGAGCGGTTGGCCGAGGATACACTGCTGTCAAATGCCACATTCGTTAATTTTTGACAACAGGAAACATATCAATTAGTGGTTTCGTACCTTTGCGCGTCGAAAACGCCGCAAAGATGCGTTTTTCGATGGGGATGAAAAACAACCACGTGAACGAACACAGCCGATCATCCGGTTGTTTTTTGCCCCGGCCCAACGAACATGCCCATGAGAAGCTCCGACCAGGGGCAGCGAGCAAGCAGATCGCAAATCATTGTATCGGCGCTGCTTGCTTTCGCAAAATTTTTATCTGAATCCCTTTTTTGACAACACGGAAACAGGCACTAATTTTGGCGCAAGGGAGGGATACTGCACCACTGTAACGACTACACGACAAAACGAAAGCCCTCGGTGCAGTATTTGGGCCAACAACCAACGACCGTATGAGAAGAGAAAAGTTTTACTTCAACACGCAGACGCTGCGTTACGAGAAAGTTGAAGTAACCTGGAAAGAGCGGCTGCTGCACGTATTCGGCTTTTTGTGTGCCGCCGTCGTCGCGGGTTTCCTGTTCACCCTGCTGGTGTGGCGCGTATTCCCCTCGCCGCGCGAGCAGATGCTGCAACGCGAGATCGAGGTGATGAAGGCCGAATATGCCGAGCTCAACCAGGCCTTCGACCTGATGAGCAAGACGCTGGCCAACCTGCAGGAACGCGACCGCTACGTGCACCGCATGATCCTCGAGATGGACCCCATCGACGAAGCCGTGTGGGAAGGCGGTGTGGGCGGCCACGAACGCTACGCCGAGCTGCGCAACCTCAAAGAGTCTGGCAAGCTGCTGGCCGAAGTGAAGGCCCGTGCCGACAAGCTCAAGCGCCAGCTCGTCCTCCAGTCCAAATCGCTCGACGAGATCGAGGCCATGGCCCGCGAGAAAGCCAAAATGCTCGCCTCGATCCCCTCCATCAAGCCCGTGCGTGAAGACAAACTGCGCCATGACATTCGCGTCCTTTCCGGCTTCGGCTACCGCATCCACCCCATCTACAAGGTGCGCAAGCTCCATACCGGCATCGACTTCAGCGCTCCACGCGGCACACCCATCCAGGCTACGGGCGACGGCGTCGTGGTGGCCGTCAAGCACAGCAACCGCGGCTACGGCAAGCACGTCATCATCGACCACGGCTACGGCTACAAGACGCTCTACGGCCACATGAGCCGCATCGACGTGAAGGTGGGGCAAAAGGTCAAAAAGGGCCAACAGATCGGCCTCATCGGCAGCACGGGTACCTCCACGGCGCCCCACTGCCACTACGAAGTCTGGTACAAGGGAAAGAAAGTGAACCCCATCGACTACGTGATGGACGGCCTGACGCCGGAAGAATATGCCGAGCTGGTGCGCCAGGCATCCAAGGCCAACCAGTCGTTCGACTGATTTTGCCTTTCGGCAAAAAGGATACAGGAGAGGCTTTCCCCTTGCGGAAAGCCTCTTTCATTTGCACCCCAAATGAAAACCACCCATGAGAACTTCCATACTCGTGTCGCTCCTCGCCTTTCTGCTCGTGATGGGGCAAGCCTGCAGCGATGACCGCCCCGCCACCGAATCAGCCCCGGCGAACATCCATTTTGTCGCCGACTCAACCGAAGTGTCATGGGGTCGGTGTGACACCTTCGGCATGGGCCCCTGCGCCCACGTGCGGCTGGTATGGCTGCGCGCCACCGGCGCGCCCGAAGCCGTGGCACGCCGCATCAACGACACCCTTGCCCAATACCAGCACTACGAGCTTTTTGCCGACAGCGCCTCGGCCCCGCCGCAGACCGTGGCCGACGAGGCACGCGCATTCATCCGCACCTTCCAGCAATACGCCGAGCCCGACATGCCCGAGCGCTGGGACCTGGAAACCATCGCTTCGCTCGACTACGAAACCGACAAGGTCTGGTCGGTAGCCATCCGATCCTATGCCTACACGGGTGGCGCCCACCCCAATTCCTGGGTCACCTTGCTCGTGTTCGCGAAAAGCGATGGCCGCAAGCTGGAATGGCAGGACATCGTACGCGACCGCAAGGGGCTGGAGGCACTGGTGGAACGCATGTTTCGCCAGGCCCGCGGCCTGCAGGCCGATGAGCCGCTGGCCGAAGCGGGCTTCTTCCAGGATGGCGCTTTCCAGCTTCCGCAAAATTTCTACGTCCGCCCCGACGGACTGTACCTGTACTACAACCCCTACGAAATCGCACCCTACGCCCTCGGCCCCACGGAATTCCTGATCGACCGGCAGGAGCTGGAAGGCCTGGTGCGCAGCGAGTTGCTGTGGTAGCGCGCTGGCTGATGATGGACGATGGACGATAGACGATGGACGATGGACGATCCATGATGGACGTCGTCACTGCCTGCCCCGAGTAGCGGGGCGTCGCGAAACCATTCACCCCGCATCACCGGCTTAAAAGACAAGCGAAAGGCGGGCCCATTGCGGGGCCTCGCCTTTCGCGCTTCGACGGTCATTTCACCCTGCGCCCGTGCTTGATGACGATATCGACGTCTTGCAGCAGGGCGATATGGCGCAGCACGTCCCCCTTCACGGCGATGATGTCGGCATATTTGCCTTCGGCGATGGTGCCGTAGTCCTTTTCCACGCCCATGGCCACGGCAGGCCAGTAGGTAGCTGCGCGGATGGCCAGCATGGGGTCGTAGCCCAGCTCGTTGACCCACACGTCCAGCTCGTGCCAGGTGCTCTGGCAGTGGAACTTCATCGGGATGCCGCTATCGGTGCCGACGAGCAGGATGACGCCCGAGTTGGCCAGTTGCTCGAACTTGCGGCGCAGCGTGGGCTTGCGGTAGGGCGTGATCTGGAAATAGGGCAGCCGCTCGGGATGGGCCCACGACTGCCGGATGTCCTGGATGATGCTGTCGGGCAAGCCCTCGTGCCAGCAGTCGTTGTCGAGCTCTTCGGGGTTGTCGCGCAGATACTCGTAGTTCCACAAGCCCTCGATGGTGGGCGTCCAGAACAGCTTCTTGCCGCTGGCCGTGCGTTCCTCGATCATGCGCATGACGTCTTCGGGGTATTCGGGTGCCGTGGCATGCCCCGTATGCTCGAAGCAGTCGACGCCGGCCAGCAGGCCGCGCCGCACCTCTTCGGGGCGGTGCGAGTGGGCCACCACGGGCAGGCCGTGCCGGTGCGCCTCGTCCACCACGGCATATACCTCCTCCATGGTCATCTGGTCCTGGTCGATGAGCTTGATGCAGTCCACGCCCGCCTCGGCCAGCCGCCGCACCTTGGCGCGGGCATCGTCGGGGCCGTCGACGCCCCAGCGGAACAGCTCGGTGCCGGGATAGGGCTCGTGCTGGATGAAGGGGCCGGATACGTAGAGCGTGGGCCCTTCCAGTTCGCCCCTGTTGATGGCATCGCGCACGGCGATGATGTCATCGAGCGGCGCTCCCAGATCGCGCGCACTCGTGACGCCGGCATGGAGGAGCTGTTTGGCGGAAGCCGGCAAAATGACGTCGCGGAACAACGGCGGGTAGGTCTTGTCCCAATGCCCGTAGTCGGCATGGCCGTTGATCATGAGGTGCACGTGCATGTCCCACAGCCCCGGCAACACGCTCATCCCCTCGGTGCTGATGATCTCGGCTTCGGCGGGAATCTCGATCTGCCCCACCTGGCCGATGGCTTTGATGCGCGCGCCCTCGATGATGATGACGCTGTTGCGCAGAGGCGTGCCCCCGTAACCGTCGATGAGGGTGCCCCCTACCAGGGCCTTGACTTCAGCTTGCTGTGCCTTGCCGGCAAACCCCACCAGCACGCACAGCGCGATGAACCACATTCGCTTCATTGTCGGGTGATTTTATTGGTTCGGAAATACGCAGTTTTTTGCCCACCGAGTTTGGTGAAA
>CAYNYN010000029.1:0-19027 GCA_964401445.1 uncultured Saprospiraceae bacterium
AAGTCGATGGACAATGGACGATAGACGATGGATGCCCAAGTTGCATTCATAACAACCTTGGAAATCAACCTTAAACACTAAACTTTAAACCTTAAACCAAACCCTCAACCATCACACCCATGCAAACCCTCGGTCCAGGCAGCAGAGTCAAGCATCCGGCATTTGGTGCCGGCGTCATTTTGCGCGTGCATCCGGCCAGCTATGAGGTTGTGTTCGTGCAATACGGCATCAAACAGGTAGGCCGACAGTACGACAAATGGGAAATCATCGAAGCCATCGAGCCGGAAGAGGAGGTGACCTTCACCGAGGCCGAAAAGGCCTTGCGCAAGATCCTGCGCACCTGGGCCGGCGAGCTGGAGCCCGTGCCCCTGGCCCGAAAATGGGAAGGCGGCAAAATGGCGCTGTTGCCGGGCGATCCCGAGCTGAAGGGCAAGGAATTGCCCATCGAGGAATTTTTCCACAAGATCGTGATGGTGCGCGACCGGCTCCGCGTGCTGGAGCAGCGCATCAACAGCCATCCCAAGCTGAGCGAACAGGACAAGGTGGATCTGCAGCAGTACATCACGCGCAGCTATGGCAGCCTCACTTCGTTCAACGTCCTGTTCAGAGACAAGGAAGATCAGTTCAAAGGCACTTCTTCGAAGGGATGAGGCTGGTGGAAAGGACGATGGACAATGGACAATGGCCGATGGACGATGGATGCTTTCAAAAAAGCACAACACAATGTTTATCAACACAAAACATTAAACTTTAAACACTAAACTCTAAACTTAAAACTTCAAACCAATCAACCAATCAAACGCCCATGCGCATCTTGCGTCTGCTTCCAATCTTGCTACTCATCTCATCGACGCTGCTCACTTTGCCGGGCTGCATCGAGCCCTACCAGCCCTATAGCCGCGTGGCGCCCGGCATCTGGCGCGGCGTGCTGGAGCTCAACGTACAACGGCAGGCCCCTGCCGTACAGGACGGCAAGCTGCAGGAAAACCTCGCCTTCGAGGAGGTGACCGATGGCGAGCTGCCATTCCTCTTCGAGGTGATCTACGACAACGACACCAGCTTCCACATCGAAATCATCAATGGCGAGGAGCGCATTCCGGTGTACGACATCAGCTTCGGCCGGTCCAAAGCGCGCGCCAAGGACAGCATTCGCATCGATTTTCCGGTGTACGACACCCACATCGAGGCGCTGGTCGAGGCCGACGTGATGGAAGGCGAATGGGTGGTTCACTACCGACCCAACTACCGGGTCCATTTCGTGGCACGCCACGGCCACGACTGGCGCTTCACCACCCTGAAAAAACCGCCCGTCATGGATCTGTCGGGTCGCTGGGCCTGCACCTTCGGACTGACCGAGAACGAGCCCTACCCTGCCGTGGCCGAATTCAGACAGGAAGGCAACCACCTGCTCGGCACCTTCCTGACCGAGACGGGCGACTACCGCTTCCTGGAAGGCACCGTGCAGGCCGACAAGTTTTACCTCAGCACCTTCGACGGGGCCCATGCCTTCCTGTTCGAAGGCAAAATACAGCCCGACAGCACGCTGATCGGCGTGTTCTATTCGGGCACCCACTACAAGACCACCTGGGAGGCACATCGCGATCCCGACTTCCGGCTGGCCAATCCCGACTCGCTGACCTGGCTCAAGCCGGGTTACGAGAAGCTGGCTTTCTCTTTTCTCGATGCCGACGGCCGCCAGGTTTCGCTCGACGATCCGCGTTTTGCCGGCAAGGCCAAACTCATCCAGATCATGGGCACATGGTGCCCCAACTGCCACGACGAGACGGTCTTTTTGCAGGAGTATTTCCGAAACCATCCCGACAGCGGCGTGGTCGTCCTTTCCATCGCCTTCGAGCGCTACCGCGACACGGCCCGGGTGCTGGACCAGCTGCGCCGCTACCGCGCCAAAATGGGCATCGAGTGGCCCGTACTCTGGGGCGGATACTACGACAAGGAGGAAGCGGCACGGGCCCTGCCCATGCTCAACCGGATAATGAGCTATCCCACGCTCATTTTTGTGGACAAAAACGATCGGGTGCGTTACATTCACACGGGATTTTCCGGGCCGGCCACCAGCGCTTTTCCGACCTTCGTCACCCAGTTCGAAGAAAAACTGCGCACCCTTACGGGGCGTGCTGAAGAATCATCCCAATCCAAATGAAAAACCTCGTCCTCGCATATCATTCCGCCCAGCGTCAGCTGGCGCAAAAACTGGACGCCGACCTCGCACGGGTCGATTACTCCGTGATGCACCTCTCCGAACAGGAGCTCGGCAAGAATGGCAGTTTGGGCGATGCGCTCGCCCAAACGGAGGGTCCCGTGCTGCTGGTGGTGAGCGACAACCTGCTCAAGGACGCCGTTTGCATGGACAGCCTCTTTGCCGCCGCCGATGCCCTGTACAAGGACAACCGGCTGCTCGTGGCCGTCGTGCCCGGCACCGACGAGAAGGGACTGCCCGTGCAAACGCAATTCGAGAAAATCAGCCAGATCATCCAGTACATGAACTACTGGCAGGACCGCTATCTCGAGTTGCGGCGTGAGAAAAGACAGATCCCTCCCGGCGCCGGCGCGCGCATCGAGGCCCTTCAGGCCGAGCTCAACCGCGTCAAGCAGATAGCCGGCGAGATCGGCGAGTTTCTGCGTTTCCTGCGGGCCATCCCTACGCTCGACGAGCAGGAGCTGACGGCCAACCATTATGAGGCACTGTTCAAATGGCTCGGCGACCCCACCGGCCACGTGGCCCTCGTGACAGCCAGCCAGGAACAAGCGCAAGCGTCGCCGCAAAGCAATCCCGACGATTCGCAGGAAGCCACCCAATCGGCACCGGACACGCCCACCTCGGCGGAAGACCTGGTGCGCCTCATCCAGGAGTCGGAAGCCCAGCTGATGGCAGAGCTCCACGGCACCCCGGCGGAACAGGAACCTTCCCCGCCCGCAGGAGAAGAAACGAAGGCCGAGGAGCCGGAGGAAGAGACGCCCCCCACCCCGCCATCGGACGAAACACCGACGGTCCAGGCACCGGACGAACCTGCCGATGCGGGCACCGCCCAGGAAGATGAAGGCGAGGAGGAGATAGAACTCATCCAGCTCGAGTGGGAGGAAGAAGCGGAAGAGCCAGCCATGCCTTTCGGCGAACCCTCGCAGGAAGAGCTCGAACGCCTGTTCGAAATCGAAGAAGAAGATGCCGAGGAAGGTGCCGGAGAGGAAGTAGCCGCTGGGGGGCAAGCTGCCTCGCCAGCCGCTCCCGTCACCGACCTGGAATCGCTCGATGAGCACGCGGCTTCGCGTGCCGAAGAGGAAGCGGCCCGTCCATCGCCTGAAGAAGAGGAACACACGCCCCCACCGGCCGTTCCCGAAAGCCTGGACGAAGACGACGAGCTGGCCCGAAAGATAGCCGACGAAGGACTCGAGCTGGTGCGGAAAGGAAAGGTGCGCGAAGCGCTGCGCCGCTTCGAAGAAGCCATTGCCGACCATCCGCAGAACGTGGTGCTGCGCTACGAATACGCCTTCTTCCTCGCCAAGTACGCCCACGACGTGGCTGCCGCCACCCGCACGCTCGAAGAGGTGCGCGCCATGGATCCCGAATTTGCCGATGCGTGGTTTCTGCTGGGCGAGCTGGCCGAAACGCACGGCGACTACCACCTGGCCCGCAACTATTACGAAAAGGTGCTCGAGCTGGATCCCGACTATCCGGGGCTGCACTACCACCTGGGCGTCTTGCTGTTCAACCACTTTTTGCCCGACGAGGCCGAGCTGGCGGCCCGCCACCTGAAAAAATCGCTCAAGCAGTACAAGAAAAACGCGGATGCCCACTACCGCCTGGCCATCCTCTACGACGAATACCTGGACCGCCCCGAAAAAGCGGTGAAGCACTACAAGAAGACGCTGAAGTACGAGCCGGGGCATCCCCTCGCGGCCTACGACCTGGCGGTGCACTACCACCGGCGCGAAGCCTGGGAGCTGGCCCGCCACTACTATCTGCTGGCGTGTGAGCTCAACCCCGAGGTGCAAACACCCGAGAACGACCAGGCTTTTGGCCTGACCACCGATGAGGAGGGCTTCCCCGTTGCCGACCAGGTGCACGTCCACGATTTTGGCCGGCCGCCGGCATCGTCGCCACCAGCGGACGAAGATGCCGAAACGGCCCCGCCGGGCGAAAGCACGCCCCCGCCCGTCAGCGACGAGATGGAAAGAGCAAATGGCGCCTCCGCCGAGGAAAAGCGCGAACAACCGCCTGCAGAGGCCGGCACCACGCACGAGCAGGCCGAGGCCCGGCACCCCGCCTCGGCGAAGCGACCGCGCCGTCCCATCGCGCTGATCACCGGCGCCACCTCGGGCATCGGCCGCGCCACCGCCGCCCGTTTTGCTGAAGCTGGCTACGACCTCATCATCACCGGCCGGCGCCTCGAACGCCTGGCCGAGCTGGCCCAGGAATGGCAACAGGCCTACGGCATCCGGGTGCTGCCGCTTTGTTTCGACGTGCGCGACCGCCAAGCCGTGGAGGCCAACCTCGGCCACCTGCCCGACGACTGGGCACGGGTGGACGTGCTCGTCAACAATGCCGGCCTGGCCATGGGCCTGGCCCCCATCCACGAAGGCGACCCCGACGATTGGGACACCATGATCGACACCAACATCAAGGGGCTGCTCTACGTCACGCGTCAGATCGCCCCCGGCATGGTGGCGCGCCGCAAAGGCCACATCGTCAATGTGGCCTCTACGGCCGGCAAGGAGGTGTATCCCAACGGCAACGTGTATTGCGCCACCAAGCACGCCGTGGATGCGCTGACCAAAGCCATGCGCCTGGACCTGTACAAATACCGCGTGCGGGTCAGTCAGGTGGCGCCCGCCCACGTCGAAGAGACCGAATTTGCGCTGGTCCGCTTCAAGGGCGATGCCGAGCGGGCACGCATCTACGACGATTTCCAGCCGCTGAAGGCTTCCGATGTGGCCAACGCCATCTACTACATCGTCAGCCAGCCCCCGCACGTCAACGTGCAGGACGTGCTGCTGATGGGCACCCAGCAAGCCAACAGCATTTTCATCGACCGCAGCGGCCGCGACTGGCTCGAGGAAGAGTGAACACTTTGGGGATCTGGCACCTTTTGTGATTGACGGACAATGCAAAGGAGCGGATCCGTCGGCGACACCCGCTTCCTTGCTCACGTGTAACCTCGGCCATGCCCGATCGTCCAATAAAAAAGCTTGCCATGAAACCCATCCTTTTCGTTCTTTCCCTCGTGCTCGCCTCGACGGCCAGCCTTTCCGCTCAGCAAATCGATGCCCCCTGCCTGCAAGGCCTCATCAAGGTGCTCGAAACGAGCCCGCGCGTGCAGCAGATCACCCAGGACTTGCAGGAAGTCGGCGTCGAGCCTGACTACTTGCTCGGCGAGGTGATGCGCCCGAAGGGCGTCAAGAACGCCGCGCAATCCGAGAAAATCACCATCCGCATCGGCATCGACCATCCGGAAAAGTTCGAACCCGTGACCACGCTGGTGCTCTATCCGCGCGAGGGCCGGCTGGTGGAAATCGACTGGCTCACCGGCGAGGAGCTGCCGCTCGAGTTCGACCGCAACATGCTGAAAATGCTGCCGCAGTTGTGTGCACAATGAAAAAAAGTGTGCAGTTTCGCGTCCGCAAACCCGAACGCATAGCTCAATTGCCCACCCCATGGAATTTGCAGGACTGATCTTCGAGATACTCATCTTCACCTTCGCGCTGATGATCTGGCTGTTTGCCTCAGGCCTGTACACCCCCGGAAAGACGGAAGAAGAGAAGGCTCGTTTCGAGGCTTTCCGCGGAAAAAACGGCCGGCTCCTGCGCATCCTGGCCCTTGCCCTCATGGCCATCATGGCCGTCAACATCTACCTGCACTTCCTGGAGCTGAAAGGATGAGGCTGTTGTGAAAGGACGATGGACGATGGACGATAGACGATGGACTATCCAAGATGGACGTCGTCACGCGTCACGGTGTCACTGCCTGCCCCGCGAAGCGGGGGCCTGCTTCCGACAAGCCGGAACAGGCTCCATGTAACGGGGTCCTCAGCGGCCCCTACGCAGCTCTTCCAGCAATAGCAGCAGCGGTCCGAGGGCGTGGGGCAAGCGGTACACCATCATGGGCACATAGAGCGAGAGGGTGTGCCACAGATCATGGGCATAGACCCACGCCACGGGCCGTGCCATGGCCGTGAGCAGCCCCCACACCATCGCATAGCACAACAGCGCGCGACGCCATTTGCCGAAAGGCAGAAAAATGCCCACGGCGACGACCTGGTCCAGCAGCCCGGCCACGAACAGGAAGTGCCGGGCAGCATTTTCCGAAAGGGGCAAAATGTTGGTGGTCATTTTCACGAACGTGCCGGGCACGGGATATACCCCCAACGCATACAGGCCATGGGCTGCAAAGGTCAGGGCTACGGCTATCCGCAGAGCGCGGCTCATGCCGGGCGTCCATTTCAGCGCGCCGGTGCCGCTCATGGCGCGCCAGAGCAACAGCGGGAAAGCCACCTGCAGGGCATATTCCAGAAACTGGGCCAGATGGCGCCAGTGCTCCAGCCAGTACATCCAGGCCAGCAGCACCAGCATGCATGTGGCCAGGCCCAACAGCCATCTCCCCTTTTTTGCCATTGGCCTTTCGGCAAATACGGCCACCAGGCCTGCCAGCAGATACAGCACGCCCGTGAGGCGGATGGCCGTCTGGATGCCCTCATCCACCGCCGCGCTGCCGACCCACCACTGCCAGTCGAGGCCCAGCCGCCCAATCAGCGGCGCCATGATGGGCTCGTTCCACAGCAGAGACCGAAAGGGCGCGTCGTGCCACAGGTGCTGCCAGGCGCGTCCCCACAGCACGGCCGCCGCCCCGATCTGCAGCCAGCGCGTGGCAGGCAGGTGCAGCAGGGGTGCGAAGGCCAATGGCCACCTCATTGTTTCAGGTAAGATTTCCAGCCGAGGCGTTCCAGCCGCTCGTTTTTCTCCTCCACGGCCCGACGGAGGCCCGCCTTGTAGTCGAGGATGCGTGCCTGCAGCTCCGGATCGGAAGCACCCAGGATCTGCGCCGCCAGGATGCCGGCATTCTTTGCGGCGTTGAGGGCGACGGTAGCCACCGGCACCCCGTTGGGCATCTGCAGGATGGAAAGGATCGAGTCCCAGCCGTCGATGGAGTTGGAAGACTTCACCGGCACCCCGATGACCGGCAGGGGCGACAGGCTCGCCACCATGCCCGGCAGGTGCGCCGCACCCCCCGCCCCGGCGATGATGACGCGGATGCCGCGCTGGTGGGCCGTGCGCGCGAAGTCGAACATGCGCTCCGGCGTGCGATGGGCCGACACAACCGACAGCTCGAAAGGTACGCCCAGCTCTTCGAGGATCAGTGCCGCCTGGCCCATGACGGGCAGATCGGAATCGGAGCCCATGATGATGCTGACGAGGGGTTGGGCCGATGCGTCGTTCATTTGCTGAGTTTTTTGACGATGGACGATAGACTATGGACTATGGACTATGGAAATCGTGCGCAGGGGTGCTATGCCCCATAGATGCGTATCTGTTGCTGCAGGCTGCGTGCCCGCTCGATCGCCTCGTCGAGCGTGTCGGCAAGGACGGTGGCGTGCCCCATCTTGCGGTAGGGCTTGCTGATGGCCTTGCCGTAATTGTGCACGTACACGCCCGGCCAGCCCAGCACCTCTTCAAGTCCTTCCCATCGGGCCGGCCCCGTGGCGCTATCGGCCGCGCCCAGCAGGTTGACCATGACGGCCGGCCGCAGCAGGTCGGTGGGGCCGAGGGGCAGATCGAGGATGGCACGCAGGTGCTGCTCGAACTGGGAGGTCCAGGCCGCCTCGATGGTGTGATGGCCGCTGTTGTGCGGGCGCGGCGCCACCTCGTTGAGCCACAGGCGGCCATCGGCCAGCAAGAACATCTCCACGGCCAGCAGCCCGCAAATGTCGAAGGCCTCGATGGTGGCCACGGCCAGCTCGCGCGCCTGCCGTGCCACGGCATCAGGAATGCGGGCAGGGCAAACCAGCATCTCGACCAGGTTGGCCACGGGATGGAACACCATTTCCACGGGATCATAGGTGGCTACCTGGCCACGCGCATTGCGCGCCACGATCACCGCCAGCTCCATCTCGATGTCGCAAAGGGGTTCCACCACCGAGGGCGCATCCATCACCTGCTCCAGCCCGGCCTCGGTGCGCACGATACACACGCCTTTGCCGTCGTAGCCCGCCTCGCGCGTTTTCTGGACGAAAGGCAGGGCAAGCCGGCCCTCGGCATGGGCCTGCAGGATTTCCTGCCTTCCGGCAAAAAGGCGAAAAGGGGCCGCAGGCAGCCCCTGCTGCTCGTAGAATGCCTTTTGCAGGCCTTTGTCCTTGATGATGTCCAGCGCCTCGGGACGCGGGTGCACGACCTTGCCCATCTGTTCCAGCTCGCGCAATGCCCCCGTATGCACGTGCTCGATCTCGATGGTCAGCACGTCCATCTCGCGTCCGAAGGCCAGCACGTCCTCGCGACGCTTGAAGTCGCCTTCCACCATGCCCTGCACGCACAATCCAGCCGGATACTCTCTGGAGCGATCGAGTGCGTAGAGCGGCAGGTGCCAGGCCGAGGCGGCCTGCGCCAGCATTTTGCCCAGCTGGCCACCGCCGAGGATGCCCGTCCTGGTTTCGAGAAGGGATTTTTTCATGTCGCAGGTTGAATTGCGGGCAAAAATAGGCACTACCTGCGGCAGCCAACGAATCGATGACTTCGCTCGATGCGTGTGCAGCTGACAAGGTGTTAATTTTACGGCTGGCCCCCGTACCACCATCAATTTAGCCCAAGGACCATGTTGCGCATCCTGATACCCATCGATTTTTCGGAAGCATCGCGTACGGCCCTGCGCCATGCCCGCTGGTTGGGTCAGCGCATGCCCGTTCAGATAGCCCTTCTTTACGTGGCCGAGCCCCCCGAAAACCATGGCGCGGCCAAAGCCTCGCAGATGAAGTTGCTGCAGGACCGCATGGGGCGCTTCAGCGAGCCCGACCCTGGCGATATCTGGGATTTCCCGGTAGAGGTGCCCATCGAGCGGCGCCTGGTGCGGTTCGGCTCGCGCGTCCCCGACGAGATCGTGGCAGCCATCCGTTCCTACCGGCCCGACCTGGTGCTGCTGGGCGTGCGCCGCAAACCCACGCTGTGGCAGCAGCTCTTCGGCAGCGTGTCCACGACCCTGCTGCAGGCGATGGCCGCCCCCCTGCTGATCGTGCCCGAAGGCACGCCGGTGGCGCCCATCGAGCGTATCGGCCTGGCCGTCGACCTGAACGTTCCTGAGAGCGGCCAGGGCCGAATCCTCAAGAAGCTGGCCCGGCACTGGCAGGCGACCATCCAGCCCTTCTCGGTGGCGTGGTTTCCCGCACGCATACCCGAACAGCGAAAAATGCTGGCACACAAGAAAGAGTGGGTCGAAGCGATGGGCGCCAGCCGCATGGACCTCTTCCGGCCGGAGCACTACGAAAAAGGGATCGACGCCTACCTCAAGGCGCAGCCGGCCCAGTGGCTGGCCATCCATGCCCCGGGCAAGCGCTACCTCGAAAAGCTCTTTCGCCAGAGCATCCTCAGGGGGATGCCCTTCAAGAGCCGCGTGCCGCTGCTCGTGTTTTTCGACTGAGCGGCCAGTTTCGGGCGCCGGGGAATGTTGATGAATATCGCCTCAGGAGGATTTGAGGGTTTGAGTCTACTGCAAAAAGTCGATGGACAATGGACGATAGACGATGGACATTCAAGTTGCATTCATAACGACCCTGAAAATCAACTTTAAACACTAAACTTTAAACTCAACCCTCAACCCTCAACCACTTTGGCAGGAAGCATTTGTGACACTCACTCCGCTGTACTGCTGTCTTTCCCTTTCCGGGGTTTCGGCAACCACACGCCCTGCTCGTCTTTCTGGCTGTCGAGATGCAGCACCAGCATGGGAATGGTCGTTCCCAACGCCAGGCGCTTGGTCACGCTTTTGTGCATCATCCTTTCCCAGAAGCTGCGATGACGCGTGACGGTGATCAGCAGGTCGGCCTTGTTCTCCTGGGCGTAGCGACTGATGGCTTCCCAGGGCTTGTCGTCGCGGATGCCCACCAGATGGAATCCCACGGAAGGCAACTGCTCGCCGCCGAACACCTGCTCGAACACGGCGTCTTCCACGGCTTCGGCCTGCTTGGGGTCTTCGACCACATGCACGAAGTGGACGTTGGCCCGGAAAAACTGGGCCAGGGCCACCACCTGGCGCACCATCTGCCGATCCGTAGCCTCGAGGTTGGTCGCATACACGATGTTGCGGTAGCGGGTATAGGTGACGGCCGGCGGCACGAGCAGCACGGGCGCCCACGCCATCTGCGACACGGCCGTAGACACACTGCCAAACATCTTCTCGAGCAGGTCGTGCTCTCCCGTCGTAGCCATGATGATGAGCGCCACGGCAGGATCCTTGGACAGCTCGGTGATGGTCTCTACCGGATAGCCGGCAATGGCCTGCACGCGCACCTTGAGCTGTTCGAACTGATCGCCTCTGACTTCGGTCACGAAGGCCAACAGTCGCTGCTCCATGGCGCGTTGCTCCTCTTCCTGCACGGGCACGAAATACGGCTGTGCCGGATCGGCCAGGTTGGAGGCAAAAGCATGGACGACCTCCACATCCAGCCCGTATTCGGAAGCCCATTCCAGGGCGTAACGCAGGGCATTTCTGGCAGCATCGGAAAAATCTACGGGAACGAGGACACGCATGGTTTTTTCTGATTGACGTTTACGAGCAATGGCAGACTGAAGCAATTGAGTCAACTGTTCCACTTCCGGAACGACGTTCTGCACGAGCACCTCATCGTCGAGCAGGAGCGCCGGCGTGGCTTCCACTTTCGAAGATATGATGGAGTCGATATCGGATACCTGCTGCACCACTGTCATACCCTGAAGTCGGCGCGCCGCCTCCCTGAGCACCTCCATCATCTTGAGATACTTGCTGGCATGTACTCCGATCAGCTTCAACTGCCAAATCATTCCGGTCGCATCTTTTTCGGATTCTCGTTGGTGCCGCAGGTCCCGGAAACCGTTTTTTCTCGAAAGACCATTATTCGGTCTGAGGTCACGTGTGTATTTCATCTGGTTCGGGGATTTGTGCCTCAGTTGCCAGAGTCACTTGTTCTCCGACTGGCGATATGCCGAGGCAGGTGCTTTTTCTTCCGACAAGGCCACGATGATGTCGTGGGGCGTGAGGATGCCCACGAGTTCCCCATCCCGGACAACGGGGATGGCATGGAAGCGGTTGAGCTTGAACAATTCGAGTGCGACGTTGATCCGGTCGTCGGGCTCGAGTTTGGCCAGACCGCGCGTCATGATCTCCTCGGCCTTGTGCGCCTTGAGCCGGTTCTCGAGCGACTGTCCTTCGGCATGCCCCATGACGCTGTCGCCCAGCAAAAAGGCCAGGAAGTCGGACTTGCTGATCATGCCGACGATTTCCTTGAAGCGCACCACGGGGATGTGGTGGATGTTGTGCTCGTCGAAAATCTTTTTGACCGTCAGCAAATCGTCATTGGGGCTGACCGTTACGAGCCTGGTGCTCATGATGGTGGAAACGGGTGCAAGGATGTTCATTTTGCAATGGTTTAAGTGTTACACAACAGGGTTCTGTTTGCGCTTGCAAGTTGCGGGCAACCCGTCCCCCGCCATCATGACCAAGCTCAAAGGGGAGGGTGATTTTCGTCAACTTTGTAAATTGCCTGCTGTTAGCCATTGTGGGCTGCCCACCGGCCCAAGAGGAATCATCCGGATACCAATTGCGAATGGAAAAAAACACGGGAAGGGGCTACCATACCCAAAGCGTATTTCTGCAAGCTGCCGACGTGTCTGAAGCCGCGCTCCGCCTGCAAGCCATTTTCGAGACGGCCATCGATGGCATCATCATCATCAACGAGCGGGGCATCATGGAAGCCGTGAACCCTGCTGCCGCGCACCTTTTTGGCTACGACCAGGAAGAGCTGATCGGGCAAAACGTGTCGATGCTGATGCCGGAACCCGACCATTCGCGCCATGACGCCTATATCGAACGGTACCTCACCACGCGCCATCCCCGCATCATCGGCATCGGGCGCGAAGTGAACGGATTGAAAAAGGACGGGACCATCTTCCCCATTCGGCTGGCGGTGAGTGAGGTGCGCATCGGCGAAAAGGTGTTGTTTACGGGTATCGTGCACGATCTGACGGAAGTCAAGAACGCGCAGGCCGAGGTAGAGGCCCTCAACCGCGAGCTGGAACAACGCGTGCAGGAACGCACCGAGAAGCTGGCCGATGTGGTCAACCGGCTCATCAAAACCAACAGGCGGCTGGAACGCGAGATCCAGGAGCGACAAAAGGTAGAAGCCATTTTGCGCAAGCGCGAAAAACAGCTGCAGGAAGCCCTCGAAAAGGAAAAGGAACTCAACGAGCTCAAGTCGCGCTTCGTGTCGATGGCCTCACACGAATTTCGCACGCCGCTGAGCACCATCGCCTCCTCGGCATCGCTCATCGCCCGTTACACCGAAAGCGATCAGCAGGAAAAGAGACTCAAACACATCCAGCGCATCAAATCGGCCGTCACCAACCTGACCAATATCCTGAACGACTTCCTGTCGCTCAGCAAGCTGGAAGAAGGCCGCATCGCGGTGAAACTGGAGGAAGTGCCCCTGAGTGCCTTCCTGCAGTCGCTCATCGACGAGCTGGAAACCCATCTCAAGGCAGGGCAGGTGTTCGTGTGCGATGTGCAGGTGCCTTCGGGCAAGAGCTATCTGACCGACCCGCAACTGTTTCGCAACATCGTGTTCAACCTGTGCTCCAACGCCATCAAATATTCACCCGAAGGCAAGCCCATCTACGTGCAGCTCCTCGAAGACCCGGAAAACGACTGTCTGCTGTTGCGCGTGCGCGACGAGGGCATGGGCATCCCGGCCGAAGACCAGCAGCACCTGTTCACCCGCTTTTTCAGGGCCCGCAACGCCACGCACATTCAGGGTACGGGCCTGGGCCTCAACATCGTGCGGCGCTATGTCCACCTGTTGGGGGGCGAGATCACCTTCGAGAGTGAGGAAGGAAAAGGCACGGAGTTTTGCGTAAGCTTGCCGCTCGATCCACGTACCGAGGTTGCCCCTTTGACCCCATCTGAAAACGATGCCGAAACGCAATAACCATTTCAAACTACTTATCATCTGGCAGCTATGAGCAAAAAACGCATATTGGTCATCGAAGATAATCCCGAAGTGCGGGAAAACCTCGTGGAGATCCTCGAGCTGAGCAATTACGAGGTGGACAGTGCCGCCGATGGACGCGAAGGGGTCGAGAAAGCTCTGACCAACCCGCCCGACCTCATCCTTTGCGACGTGATGATGCCCAACCTCGATGGCTTTGGCGTACTGCATATCCTGAGCAAGAAGCCCCAGACGGCCGACGTGCCTTTCATCTTTCTGACCGCCAAGACCGAACGCAGCGACATCCGCAAGGGCATGACGCTCGGCGCCGACGACTACATCACCAAACCGTTCGACGACGTCGAGCTGCTCAACGCCATCGAAACGCGCCTGGAGAAAGCCGAACGCCTCAAAAAGTCGTTCGACAAAACGGCCAAGGGCCTGCAGGCATTCATCGACGAGGCGCGCGGCTACGAAGCCCTCAAAGCCCTGTCGCAGGATCGGGAAGTAAAGGAATACCGCCGCAAGGAGATCATCTACCACGAAGGCGACTACCCGCGCTATCTCTATTTCCTCGAGTCGGGAAAAGTCAAGCTGTTCAAGACCAACGAAGACGGCAAGGAGCTCATCTTCCGCGTCATCAATCCGGGTGAATTTTTCGGCTTTCTGGCACTGATCAAGGAAGACAACTACCCGCAGTCGGCAGCGGCCATCGAGCAGTCGAAGGTGCGGCTGATCCCGCGCGACGATTTCCTCAAGCTGCTGCACGCCAACAAGGACGTCTCGGCGCGCCTGGTGAAGATGCTGGCCGACAACGTGGCCGAGAAGGAAGAGCAACTGCTGCAACTGGCCTACAACAGCATCCGGCGGCGCGTGGCCGATGCCCTGCTCGCCCTCGACCGCCAGGTGCGCGAACAGGGCGGCGACACCATCGTCATCCTGCGCGAGGACCTGGCCAACATCGTGGGCACGGCCAAGGAGAGCGTCATTCGCACCCTGACCGAGTTCAAAAACGATGGCTACATCAAAATCGTGGACGGCGGCGGCATCATCGTCCTGAACCGGCAGAAGCTGGAGAGCATGCCGTTCTGAGCAGCTGCGCTCCCAGGGCCAACTGCTCCATTGACGCCCCCGCCATGTGGGGCGATTGTGACACTCGTTTCAACCGGGATCCCGAGCAGCGCACCTCGCCTTATTGCCCGCCCGTGGCTTCGCTTTTCAGCTGCGCCGCCAGCAGGTTCCATTGGGGCACGACGCGCAAGACGATCTGGGCATCGCCTTCATCGCTTGCCTGCACGCTGGGCACGAAGACCATTTGTTCGTCGCCGAAGCCCAGGTCGTACATGCGCGCGGCCAGCGCCACGAGCAGGGACGCGTCTTTCTCGAAGCTGTCCTCGTGTACCGGCACCTGCACCTCGATGGCCAGGGCGGGAAACGGCAGGGTGAGTCCTCTGAGGTCGTTGAGCAGGTTGCTGGCCGAGGCACTCAGCCGATTGGCCCGGCTCACGAAAAACGACAGGGGTGCACTTACGCGCACGGGCGCAGCCATGGTAGTGCCTTCGCGCTGCCACACCACGGGCTGGCCCGCCCATGCATTGACGCGGGCCTCGAGCCCCGCATACACCGACTGCAGCTCCGCATCGCGGGCCGAGAGCCACTGCCCCACGCGGTCGATGTGCATGCCGCGCGACTGCAGGGTGCGCTCGAGGGCTTCCAGCTCCTGACGCCGCTGGTCGAGCACGTATTCCAGCGCCTGCAGCTCGGCCTCTTTTCGGTCCAGCTCCTCCAGTTTTGCGGCAAGCTGGGCTTCCAGCGACTGCTTCTCGTACGATGCCGTGGAGAGCAGCGCTTCGTTTTGCTGCAGCAAGCGCTCGTATTCTTTTCTGAGCGACTCGTTGTCGCGCTCGAGCGCTGCGGCGCGCACCGTCACCACCTCCAGTTCGTGTACGGCTTCCTTCAGCTCGGCCCTCAGGGCGCGCAGCTCGCGCTGGCACGCCAGCTTTTCCTGCTCGATCTCGCTCAGGGCCTGGTATTCGGCTTTGAAATAGTCGCGTTCGGCGAGCACCTCGCGGTACTTCTTGGCAGGTACACACCCGAAAAGCGAAACCATCAGTACGATCAATGCTGCTCTTTGCATGGCACGGGATTGTTCAACCATAAATGCACCTGGTGGGGGCACGTCGCACACCCACCGCCGGCGCGCTGGACCTCAGGGGCCAGCCTACCATGCAAATATGGACAAAAGATTTGCCAGATGAGGGAAAAGTGATCAGGCGATCTGGCCACCGCAGCTCGAACCGGCCCCCGCCGTGCACCCGAAGCAGTGGCGGTTCACCACGATCTGTCGCTGCTTCAGCGCCTCGATGTCGAAGTCATCGATGTGTTGCCTGCCGGGCACGGCCACCTTCAGGTCGAGCATCTGGTTGAAGTCGCAATCGTACAGGTAGCCGTCCCACGACACCGAGATCGTATTGCGGCACATGACGTTGGGCACGGCTGCGGGGTTGAAGGCCTGCACCAGCTCTTCCATGTAGGCCTCGTAGTTGCCCGTCTCGAGCAGGTACTCCAAAAAACGGCTCACCGGCAGGTTGGTCAGGCAATACAGGTGGTTGAACCGGATGCCGTAGCGGCGCTCGAGCTGCCGCTTGAACTCGGCTTCGAGCGACTGCTGGTCGCCCGGCAGGAAGGCGCCCGTGGGGTTGTACACCAGGTTCAGCTCCAGACCCGTATCGGGCTGGCCGTATCCCACCTCGTTCAGCATTTGCAACGCCCGGATGGACTGCTCGAAGACCCCTTCGCCCCGTTGGCTGTCGGTGCGTCGTTTGGAATAGTGCGGCAGCGAGGAAACGACCGTCACCTGGTGACGGGCAAAGAATTCGGGCAGGTCGTAATACTTCTTGTTGGAGAGGATGACGGTGAGGTTGCACCGATCGATCACCTGCTTGTCCAGCTTGCGCACCTCCTCCACGAACCAGCGGAAATGAGGGTTGAGCTCGGGCGCGCCGCCGGTGATGTCCACGGTGTGGATGGTGGGCACCGCCGCGATGATTTCGAGGCAGCGTTCCAGCGTGGGCCGGTCCATGTTTTCCCGCTTCTTGTCGGGGCCGGCATCCACGTGGCAGTGTGCACATACCTGATTGCACAGCTTGCCGATATTGATCTGGAAGATCTCCAGCTCGGCCGGACGCAACGGATACTGGCCACACTCCTCCAGCTTTTGCTCGAAAGTGGGCAGGTCCAAGTCTGCGCGCTCGACCCCGCTCAGCACCTTGAGCTGGATCATCGTATCGGTCAGCTCACTGCCGCGTGCGGCAAGGCTTTTGGTTTGCTTGACGGTCATGCTGGTATTGGTTTGATATGGTGGATCAGGATGCAGCAGTCTTCGTCCCCCCTACATCGTCTTCTTCTTCACGTCTTCCATCATCTGCACGCTGAACACCAGGGTGATGCCCGCCTTCATGGCGGCAGCGACGTGCACGGCCTCCATCATCTGCTCCTCGTCGGCCCCCTCCTTGAGGCAGGCTTGCGTGTAGGCATCGATGCAATAGGGACACTGCTGGGCATGCGCCACGGCCAGGGCAATGAGGGCCTTTTCGCGGCGCGTAAGTGCGCCCTCGTCCATCACGCTGTTGTAGTATTCGAAAAACTTGTTCCCCAGTTCTTCCTGAAAATCCGTGATCTCGCCGAACTTCTTCAGGTGGTCGCGCTTGAGGTAATGCTCATTACTCATCTTTTTCCCATTTTTGGTCATGCAATGTTACATCCCGAACGAGGGCAAATTAGCAAAAAGTGTAGCACGAGATGAGGCACATGTCCCCGATACGACTTTCCCCAGGCAGGCACAATCTCCTGCTGGTTTGCCTGATTCTGATTGGTTTGATGACAGTGAGCTGCACGCGCAGGGCTGCCCTCAACAAGTTGCACAGCCTGCCGCCCCGCACCGAGGCAGGCGTCAACGGCCTGGTCATTGCACCTTCCGGAACCCTGGCAGCGGAAATGCCGGATGAATGGGAGGACCTCGGCATACCCTGGAGGCAAGCCGCACTGCCCCTGCCGGCCAACCTGTGCCTCGTACCTTCTACAATACAGCAATCGTCGGGCCTGCCTCTGGCCATGTGTGTGATCGATGGACCCCAAAAGGTGGGCAAGGTGATCACGGCCCGGCCCATCGCCGGCCTGGTCTTCCTGTTCGAAGGGCAGCCGGTGCGCCTCATCATCGGACAAAGCCCGACTCAGGAAGGACTTCAGCTTCCGCAAAACTGGATCGACATGCAGGTGCAACGCCCTGCATTTTTCAAATTCTGGGAGAGCTGGCTGCAAACGGCTTTCCCGCCCGGTACCGTCTCGCAGATCGAATGGCGCCCCGAAGCATGGTGCATCGAACTGATTGACCGATACCAGTTGCGAGATGGCAAGGACGAATGAGGAGGCATAGTTTCTGAGCCGGGTTTGAGGGTTGAATGCTCCAGTTTAATGTTTCAAGTCCAGTGTTTAAAGTTGATTTACAGCGTTTTTTTTGAATTACACTTTCACTCCCATCGTCCTTTGTCCTTCGTCCTTCGACTTATTTTATTGCAGCAGACTCAACCTTGAAAACCTTGCCCCATGTCTCGCGTCTGGTACCACAAGGAACGCTTCCTGTCCACCCGTCCGGCCATCGCTTCGGCCATCCACCGCACGCCGGTCCTGCGCTCCCGCACCTTCGATCAGTGGATCGGTGGCGAGCTGTTTTTCAAGTGCGAGCCCTTTCAGCGGATGGGCGCCTTCAAGATGCGTGGTGCCGCACACGCCATCGCACGCCTCAGCGAATCGGAAAAGAGCAGGGGCGTAGCCACCCATTCTTCCGGCAATTTCGCCCAGGCGCTGGCCCTTGCCGCCAACCAGGCAGGCATTCCCGCCTGGATCGTGATGCCATCGAATGCGCCCGCCGTCAAGGTTGCAGCGGTGCAGGGCTATGGCGGTAAAATCATCACCTGCGCCCCTACCCTGCAGGCACGCGAGGAAACGCTGGCGGCCGTAGTCGAAGAAACGGGCGCCACCTTTGTCCACCCTTTCGACAATGAAGACGTCATTCTCGGCCAGGGAACCGCTGCCCAGGAACTGATCGAGGATGCCGGCCCGCTCGACTGCATCGTTGCCCCCGTGGGCGGTGGCGGCCTGGTAGGCGGCACAGCCATTGCCGCCCTGCACCTCTCCCCCGTTACGCGCATTTTCGCCGCCGAACCACAAGGCGCCAACGATGCCTGGCAGTCGAAGCGCGCCAACCGCCTCATCCCGCAAACGAATCCGCAGACGATTGCCGACGGCCTGCGCACCTCGCTGGGCCAATTGACCTTTCCGCTCATCCGCGACCTGGTGCACGACGTACTGCTCGTCAGTGAAGCACAGATCGTGGAAGCCATGAAGCACGTCTTCGAGCGGCTCAAAGTCGTCATTGAACCTTCCGCTGCCGTGGCCGTAGCCGCCGTATTGCATCACAAGGACCTCTTCCGGGGCAAGCGCACCGGGATCATCCTCTCCGGCGGCAATGTGGACCTCCAGGCGCTGGGCAAATTGTTTGCAGACTAAACACCAACTATCCTGGCCGGCAGGCCATTTCCCTTCTCCGTCCGACCCTTTCCCGTGATTTTTTTGCCTTTCGGCAAAAAACGCCTGCAAATGCTTGAATTTTTCGGCTTTGTAACTGCGTCGCAAGCGAGCGCAACTATTTTGCCTATTTTTCAGCAAAAAAATTACTATCTTATGAAATCTTTAAATTTTTTCAATTTTCATTATAAAGTTTGCACAAAATATCGCATTGCGTTTAAATTTGCCCATGTCAAAGGACGACAAATCAAGCTTGACATCGACAA
>CAYNYN010000030.1:0-3277 GCA_964401445.1 uncultured Saprospiraceae bacterium
TGGCGTTGCTTTTCGGCCCAGGCGAGGGCGGCTTCGCGCACCCAGGCGCCCTTTTCGTGCGCTTCGCGGCGCGCCTTCATGCGCAGGTGGTTACAGGGGCCGTTGCCCTTGACCACGCGCCAGAATTCGTCCCAGTCGATTTCGCCGAAGTCGTAGTGGCCGCGTTCTTCGTTCCACTTGAGGTCGGGGTCGGGGATGGTCAGGCCCAGGTACTCGGCCTGGGGCACGGTCACGTCGACGAACTGCTGACGCAGCTCGTCGTTGGTCTTGCGCTTGATCTTCCACTTCATCGACTCGGCCGTATGGATCGAATCCTTGTCGCTGGGACCAAACATCATCAGTGCGGGCCACCACCAGCGGTTGAGCGCATCCTGCGCCATGCGGCGCTGCACTTCGGTGCCACGCGCCAGGGTCAGCATGATTTCGTAGCCCTGGCGCTGGTGGAAGCTCTCTTCCTTGCAGATGCGCACCATGGCGCGGGCGTAGGGGCCGTAGGAGGTGCGCGTGAGCATCACCTGGTTCATGATGGCTGCGCCATCCACCAGCCAGCCGATGGCGCCGATGTCGGCCCAGGTGAGGGTGGGGTAGTTGAAGATGCTCGAATATTTGGCTTTGCCGCTGAGCAGCTGCTCGATCATCTCTTCGCGGCTGATGCCCAGCGTCTCGGCGGCCGAGTAGAGGTAGAGGCCGTGGCCGGCCTCGTCCTGCACCTTGGCCAGCAGCGCCACCTTGCGGCGCAGCGTCGGGGCGCGCGTGATCCAGTTGCCTTCGGGCAGCATGCCTACCACCTCGCTGTGGGCGTGCTGCGAAATCTGGCGAATCAGATTGCGCCGGTACCGCTCGGGCATCCAGTCCTTGGGTTCGATCTTGATCTCGGCGTCGATCTTTTCCTGGAACCGTTTTTCGAGTGCTTCTTCCGTCATGGTTTTCGATTTTGGCTGGGCCGAGGCACAGGCCCCAAAGCACTTTCTCGTGCCCGGGTGCTGCCTCTTTTGCTTTTGCAAAAATACGATTTTCCGAATAAGAAACGAACGGTCGTTCGGGTGAGGCGATCGCCCTGGTTTTGCTTGCGCAAAAGCGTCGTCACGCGTCACGCGTCACGGCGGTAGCTTCGATCTCGACCAGCATGTCGGGATGGATGAGTGCCGCCACCTGCACCATGGTCGTCGCGGGCCGGACGTCGCGGAAGACTTCTCCATGAGCGCGGCCGACGGCTTCCCAGTGTCGGATGTCGGTGACGTAGATGCGCGTGCGGATCACGTCGTTGAGGGAAGCGCCGGCCTGGCGGAGCGCTTCTTCAATGATCCGGAGCACGACGCGTGTCTGCTCGTACGGATCGCCGGGGGCGGGCACCTTGCCCTCCTGCAGGGGGGCCGTGCCCGAGACCTCGATCAGGTTGCCGACGCGCACGGCGCGCGAGTAGCCGACGATCGATTCCCAGGGGGCGCCGGAGGTGATGCGGGTACGCGAACTGCTCATGGCCATGATTTTTGTCAGGGTAATTGAAAATGTAAAAGACATACCATTTGGCGAAAGCCGGAAAGAACGAAGCGAGGGCAGGGGGATATGTTGGGCGGAAAAACGCCGTTTGCGACGCGATTGGTGACGATTTTTCGGCAAATCCTGCGGAAAAAATAATGCGGCCACACGCTGGCCCGAAGGTCGTTAAATTTGCGGTGCGTGATGGCGATCACAGAGCGCCGTGCGTAGCTGTGTACGTCGTTTCGCGGTCGCCTTGCGCCTCGATCCAATCAGCCCATAACCACCACTTTACCTAACCAGAATAAAACCAGAGAATCCATGTCGAACGAAGAACTGCTGCTCCGCGAACAGGCGGACGTGTCGTTGGAGCAATGGCGCGAGCAAGAAAAAACGGCGCTCGAGCTGCTCAACGTCACGGGTGAGCTGCGCTTCGACCGCTCCATCGAGCTGGTCCTGTTCCGCCGCCAGATCTACGATGCCCGTCCCAGCGAGATCCTGCAGAACCTGCAGGTAGCCCGCAACTACACCGACAAGCTGCCCACCATCGATACGGTGTTGTCGTTGGCCTGTGCCATCCGCGAGATGGAAGGGCTGGCCCCCTGCAAGCTCGATCTGGGTCGGCTGGCCCTCGAGTGGCAGGAGGAGGCCGGCAAGTACGCTTCCTTCGATGAGTTCGTTGGCGCCAAGCTGGGGGGCTTCCGCTTTCGCGGCAAGCCCTATGAGGAGCCGCGCGATGTGGTGCTCTACGGCTTCGGGCGCATCGGTCGCCTGCTGGCGCGCCGCATCATCAGCCAGACGGGGCGGGGTGAGCAGTTGCGCCTCAAGGCCATCGTGGTGCGTCCCAAGCTGAAAGACGCCTATGCCGAAGCCGTGAAGCGCGCTTCGCTGCTGCGTTCCGACAGCGTGCATGGCGATTTCCACGGCGTGATCGAGGTGGCCCCCGACGGCACGGAGCTCATCGTCAATGGCAACCGCATCAAGCTCATCTATGCTGCCCAGCCCGAGGACATCGACTACCGCCAGTACGGCATCAAGGACGCCATCGTCATCGACAACACGGGCGTGTGGCGCGACCGCGAGGGGCTGAGCCGCCACCTGCGGCCGGGCGTCAGCAAGGTCATCCTTACGGCGCCGGGCAAGGGCGTGCCCAACATCGTGTACGGCGTCAACCACGAGTCGGTGGACCTCGACAAGGAGGACGTGCTGAGCGCGGCCTCGTGTACGACCAATGCCATCGTGCCGGCGCTGAAGGTGCTGCACGAGGCATTCGGCATCGAAAAGGGCCATGTGGAGACTATCCACGCCTACACCAACGACCAGAACCTGCTCGACAACTTCCACAAGAAACCGCGGCGTGGCCGCGGCGCCCCCATCAACATGGTGATCACGACGACGGGTGCCGCCAAGGCCGTAGCCAAGGCGCTGCCCGAGCTGGAGGGCAAGCTGACGGGCAATGCCGTGCGCGTGCCCGTGCCCGACGTGTCGCTGGCCATCCTCAATCTCCATCTGAGCCGCCCCGTCACGCGCGAAGAGGTGAACGAGGCACTCAAGGTGGCCTCGCTGCGCGGCCCGCTGATGGAGCAGATCCACTATTCCACGTCCGACGAGTTCGTGTCGAGCAATGCCATCGGCATGACGACCAGCTCGGTGGTCGATGCGCCTTCGACCATCGTCTCGGCCGACGGCAGCCAGGCGACCGTGTATCTGTGGTACGACAACGAATATGGCTACTCGTGCCAGGTGGTGCGCCTGGCCAAGCACGTGGCACGCGTGCGTCGCTACGTGTACTATTGAT
>CAYNYN010000030.1:3377-13096 GCA_964401445.1 uncultured Saprospiraceae bacterium
GTAGGCGACCACGCGCGCCTCTTCGAGGCCCTGCATGGCCAGGTTGTCGGCCAGCACCTGGGCCGAAGAGAAGGTCTGGTAGAGGCCCACCATGAACCGGTAGGTCTCGCTGTCGCCGCGGCGCTCGACCATGCGGTGCGGGTTGGCGGCGAGTGCCGGTCCCTGGTACATCTGTGGCAGCTCGGCGATCTGCACGCGGAAGTGGAGGCCGGCGGTGCTGTTCTGGAACCAGGCGCCTGCCGCGTCGAGCTGGCTTTCCGGTATGTCCGTCTGTTGCTGCCGTATGCGCAGGGGCAGCCCATCGGTGCCGTCGAGGGCGATCTCGATGCGCCGGTTGAGGCTGCGGTTCGATTCGAGGTTTTTGCCCGTGACGTCGGTGCGCGCCACCGGGTATTGTTTGCCCAGGCCCTGTACGACGATCTGCTCGGGCTGGGCGCCCTGCTCGACGAGGTATTGCATGGCGCGCTCGGCCTGCTTGACGGCGAGGAAGGCGTCGAGGGGCACGGGCGTGGCGTCGTCGGTGTGTGCCGACAGGGCGATGCGCACCTGTGGAAATGCCTTGGCGATGAAAGCCAGTTGGTCAAGCATCTTGATGTTGGCCGGACGCGTCAGCAGGTCGTTGGTGCCGTAGTAGAGCGGGGCGAGGGTAAGGTCTACCACCTCGTCGGTGGGGTAGAGGGGGTGTCCGCTGCCTTCGCCCCGCACCCCTTCGGCTGCCAGCGCCTTGATGCGGGCCACGTCGGCAAAGGAGGGCGGGTAGGACACGCTGAGCTGCTCCTCGCGGGCCTGGTCGAAGTAGGCCACGTACAGGTCGCGCTTGCCGAGGGCCGTTTTTCGCGAAGAGCTGAAGAAGGCGCGGTAGCCATCGACGGTGAGGCGGAAGTAGGCATCGTCGCCGGCCGAGTTGATGGGGAAGCCCATGTTGCGCGGGGTGCTCCAGCTCTCCGAAAACTCGTTGAAGGTGCTGCGCAGGATGTCGAAGCCGCCCATGCTGCGCCTGCTGTCGTTGGTGCTGAAGTAGAGCGTGCGGCCGTCCATGGCCAGGAAGGGCGAGCGCTCGTCGTAGGGCGAGTTGATGGTCGGCCCCAGGTTTTGGGGCGTGGTCCACGCCCCGTCGCGATACTGGCTGACGTAGAGGTCGAGGCCGCCATAGCCGCCCGGGCGCCGGCTGGCGAACAGCAGCGTGGTGTCGTTGAAGAAGAACAGGTCGCAGTCGCCTTCCCAGGGGCGGGCCGGCCCGTCGAACAGCACCGGCGTGTAGTACTGGCGTGCCAGCGAGGTGCGGAAGGTGTCGACCAGTACGTCGCCGCTGAAGAGCGTCTGTCCGCGGAAGAAGTAGAGGCGGGTGCCGTCGTCGCTGAAGTCGAGCGCCACCTCGTGCAGGGGGCTGTTGAGCAGGTAGCTCAGCGGCGCCACGCCCGACCACTGGCCGTTGAGTACGGCTGCCGAAAACATGTCGGCGAAGAAGTGACCGAGCACGGGGTCGGGCAGGTCGTCGTCGGTGCGGGCGCCACCCACGTTGCCGGGGCGGATGGCCGAGAAGTAGAGGCGGTCGGCATAGTTGGGGCTGGGGATGGGGGCAAACTCGTCGTCGGGGGTGTTGATGCCTTCACCCAGGTTCTCCACGACGGCCGATTCGGGCTCCAGCAGCAGTTGCATGCCCAGGGCGCACCGCCGGATCTCGTCCTTGACCATCTCGCGGTAGGGGTGGTCTTTGGGCGCCAGCCGCAAAAACTCCTTGTAGTAATCGATGGCCTGGCGAAACTGATGGCTGGCGTGGGCCACCCGCGCCAGGAAGAACCAGGCCTCGTCGCGCTCGTCCACCCGCTGTTCCGAGAGGAAGAGCAGGATTTTGCGGGCCTCGGGCAGGCGGTTGAGCTGGTAGAGGCAGATGGCCGCCTTGAGCTGGATGGCGAAGTCCTCGGGCTTGCCGTTGAGGTATTGGCTGAAGCCCTCGAGCGCTTCGGCGTAGTGCCCTGCCTCGAACAGGCGGTGGGCCTGATCGAGCAGGTAGCGCGTGTTGTCCTGGGCAGGCAGCACCTGCAGCGTGCCGAGCCAGAGGGCCAGGCAGAGCAGGGTGCGCGTGAAGGTAGCCGGTTTCGGGTATGCCATAGCAGCGTGATGTATCTCGGTTTCTGGATTGCGGTAGTGCTCATGGACTCAGCAGGGGGCGTCGGAAGGGGCCGGCTCGGCAAACTCGAGTATCATGGCCTCGCCTTCCGGCAAATGTCGCCAACGCTCCCAAAGCTGTCGGCAGTGTGCGCGCAGCCGTGTCAGCGTGGCCTCGTCGAGGGGCAGCTCGGGCAGGCCTGCCCGCACCAGGGCGTCGCGCAGCAGCTGCGGCAGGTCGAGCGGCGCCCCGCCATACCATTCCAGCAACAGCAGGTGCACCAGGTGCTCGGCCTGCAGGGCATGGGTGGGCAGGCGGCGCGGGTCGAGGGCCGCGGGGCGTTTGCCGGCAGGCAGCTCGAACGCAGCCGGGTCGTAGCCCGAGGCCACCAGGCCCAGGAAGGCGTCGTGCCAGCCCAGCGTCCGCTCCACGGCATAGTGGGCCAGGTCGTGCCAGACCATGGGTGCCTTCAGGCTGATCCAGGCTTCGCTGCCGTCGGCGCGCACGAAGTGCAGTACGGGATCCTTGTCGGCATATTTTCGGAAAATGAGCTGCATGTCGATCTGCCCGTTTGCTGGTGCAATATCCGTTTTTTGGGCCTAACCCGATGAAGGTTCCCCGAGCGGCCGGGCGTGGATTTCGATTGATTGGGCAAAAACGAGATGTTTGGCGTCGGTGAGGAAATTGAGTGCATCTTATTGGTTGTCAAATCGTTGGGTGTTTGTGTTTCCGTTGGGCATCATTTTTCAGGGGAGATGCGTGTGGCGCGTGCCCTTGATTTTGCCCTTTCGGTACCCCTATACTTGCAGCCACACACAGTAAAATTCGATTTTCCGATGCTGCTCTACGTTGCCTGTATGCCCATGTGTTGCTGTATGGCCGGCCTTGCTCCGGACAGGTGACGCTGTGCATCCAGGCATCGACGGTGCCGCACTGCAGCAGGCCTTTCCGGAGTCGTTCCGGGAAGGCCTGTTGCTTTTCTTGAAAAAACGAAAAAAATGTACGCACCCATAGCGATCCGTTGCTCCCTGGCGGCCATGTGTTGCTGCTGTATGATGGCGATCCCGAGGCGACCCGGGGGCAGATAGGCGTGTCGTACCGTAGCGCACACGAGCCAGCCCTTGCAGGTCGCCCCGACCTGCAAGGGCTTTTTTCATTCTGTCACCATTCACAAACCATCCGAAACCATGCACCGACACACACACCATCCACCCCCTGCCGAGGTCGATCCTGCCGACCGGCGCGACATCGAAGAGCTGCGACACAAGGTGGCTGCCTTTCGGCGCGGCGAGATCCCCGAGGAGCGCTTCAAGCACTATCGCCTCACGCGCGGCGTGTACGGCCAGCGCCAGCCGGGGGTACACATGTTCCGCATCAAGATTCCGTACGGGCGCCTCACGGCCCGCCAGCTCGCGCGCATCGCCGACCTGTCGGAAAAGTACGCCACCGGCAACCTGCACCTCACCACCCGGCAAAACATCCAGTTTCACTACGTGAAGCTGGAAGACAGCGTGGCCCTGTGGGAGGGGCTGGCCGAGGTGGGGCTCAACGCGCGCGAGGCCTGCGGCAACACCGTGCGCAACCTGACGGCCAGTGCCCGGGCCGGCATCGACCCCGACGAGCCTTTCGACGTGTCGCCCTATGCCCATGCTGCCTGGGCCTGGTTCCTGCGCAACCCCGTGTGCCAGGACATGGGCCGCAAGGTCAAGATTGCGTTCAGCAGCTCCGACAAGGACGCGGCCTTCACCTGGTTTCACGACTTCGGCTTCGTGCCGCGGCTGCGCGTCGTGGATGGCCGCGAGCGGCGCGGCTTCAAGGTGGTCGTCGGGGGCGGGCTGGGCGCCCAGTCGATGCCCGCACAGACGGCATTCGAGTTCCTGGAAGAGGAGCGCATCATCCCGTTCCTGGAGGCCGCCATCCGCGTGTTCGACCGCTACGGCGAGCGCGAAAAGCGCATGAAGGCCCGCCTCAAGTTTTTGGTCAAAAAACTGGGGCTGCCTGCCTTCCTCGAGCTGGTGGAAAAGGAGCGGCGCGCCCTGCCCCACCAGACCTGGTGGGTGGATCGCGAGCTGGTGCCGCCGCCCGTGTGGCCGCCTCATCGCACGCCGCCCGAGGTCTCACTGCCCGACACACAGCGCTATCACACCTGGCTGCAGACCAATGTGTTTGCACAAAAACAGCCCGGCTACTTCGGCGTCCAGCTACGCGTGCCGCTGGGCAACATCGACGCGGCCACGGCGCGCGCCCTGGCCGCGCTGGTACCTCAGTGGGCTGCCGATGATATCCGCATCACGGTGAACCAGGGTCTCCTGCTGCGCTTCGTGCGCCCCGAAGTGTTGCCGTTCCTCTTCACCGAGTTGGACCGGCTGGGACTGGCCGCGCCCGGCTTCGACACGCCGGCCGACATCACCTCCTGCCCCGGCACCGACACCTGTGCCCTCGGCGTCACCAACAGCACGGCACTGGCCGCCCGCCTCGAAGAGGTGATCTGGGAGGAGTTTCCGGACCTCATCAGCGAAAGCCATCTCCACATCAAGATCAGCGGCTGCATGAACTCGTGTGGCCAGCACATGGCCGCCCAGATCGGCTTTCACGGCAGCTCCATCCGCCACGGCCAGCTGGTGCTGCCCGCCATGCAGGTGGTGCTGGGCGGCGGCAACGACCCCGACGGCACGGGCCACGTGGCCGAGAAGGTGGTCAAGCTGCCCACGCGCACCATCCCCGATGCCTTGCGCGCCATCCTTTCCGACTACGAGCAGCATGCCGGCGAAGGCGAATACTTCAACGCCTACTACCGCCGGCGCGGCAAGCGCCATTTCTACGAGCTGCTCAAGCCGCTGGCCACGGCCGACCCCTTGCCCGAGGAGTGGCTGCGCGACTGGGGCCAGGCGGCGCCTTATGTCCAGCAGATCGGCGTGGGCGAGTGCGCGGGTGCGGCCTACGACATGGTGGCCGCCATCGTGGCGGATGCCCACGAGCGCCTCGACTGGGCGCGCGAGGCGCTGCAGGGGCACGACTGGGCTTCGGCCATCTATCATGCCTATACGGCCATGGTGGTGGGCGCCAAGGCCCTGCTGCTGGCCGAAGACGTGCGCTGCAACACACACAAAGGCATCCTCGAGGATTTCGATCGCCACCTGGTGGAGACGCGCCGCTTTCCATGGCAGGGCCGCTTCGAAGAGTCGGTGCTCGAAATGCACCAGCAGCCACCCCACGAGGCGTTCGCGTGGCGCTACTTCGAGCGGGCGCGCACCTTCCTCGACGCGGTGCGCCGCCACCGTGCTGCCTCCATGGAATCGGTGGTGCTGCGCGACCACTACAAGGCCTGAGCCTGATGTGAAAGGTCGATGGACAATGGACGAAAGGCGATGGATGCATAAGCTGTGTTCGCAACGCCCTTGTGAATCAACGTTAAACACTAAACTTTAAACTTTAAACTTTAAACTAAAACACTCAACCCTCAACCCTCATTCAACCTCATTTCGTCACCATCCGAAACACCATCCAGTCATGAATCATCCCCATCCGCGCATCACGCTCGTAGGGGCGGGGCCGGGGGCGCCCGACCTCGTCACGCTGCGCGGCCTGCGCGCCCTGCGCCGGGCCGACGTGGTGCTCTACGACGCGCTGGTCCATCCCGGGCTGTTGGAGGAGGCGCCCCCGCAGGCGCTGCGCATAGCCGTGGGCAAGCGCGCCGGCCGCCCCTCGTGCCATCAGCAGGACATCCACGCCCTCATGGTGCGCTATGCACGCAGCCACGGCCACGTGGTGCGCCTCAAGGGCGGCGACCCCTTCGTCTTCGGGCGCGGCGCCGAAGAGGTGGCTTTCGCCAAAAAGCACGGTATCGCCGTCGAGGTGGTGCCTGGCCTGTCGAGCAGCACGGCCGTGCCGGCCCTGGCGGGCGTACCCCTGACGTGCCGGGGCGTCAGCCGAAGCTTTATCGTGCTTACGGCCACGGGCGCGGGCGGCCAGCTGAACGAGGAGCTGGCGCATGCGGCCCGGGGTGCCTCCACCGTAGTCATCCTCATGGGGCTGCGCCAGCTCGAGGCCATCGCCGCGCTGTGGCGCTGCGCCGGCCGTGGTGGCGTGCCGGCCATGGTGGTGCAGAGCGGCTCGCTGCCCGACGAGCGCGTGGTGGTGGCGCCCATCGGGGCACTGCCCGCGCGCGTGCGTGCCGCGGCGCATGCCGGCCCCGGCCTCATCGTCATTGGCGAGGTGGTGCGCCTCAGCCCCCATTGGGCTGCCGCCCCGGCCGACCTCGTTTGCCGAAAGGCAGAAGCCACGGAGCAGGCCAGCCTGCACGAGGCAGACCTTCCCCCTTCCCTTCATCCTAAAACCTGAATGCCATGGACCAAAACAACCTCTATCCCGTCTTTCTCAAGCCCGAGCGGCTCCACTTCCTCATCGTGGGGGGTGGGCACGTAGGGCTGGAGAAGCTCGGCTTTTTGCTGAAAAGCAGTCCGAATGCCCGGGTGACGCTGGTGGCCAGCCGCGTGCTGCCCGAGATCCGACGGCTGGCGCGGCGCTACGAGGCAGCCGAAGTCATCATCCACGAACGGCCCTTCCGCGTGGCCGACCTGCGGCCAGCCGATCTGGTGGTCGTGGCCACGTCCGATACGACCTTCAACCGGTGGGTGCGCCACGAGGCGCGCGCCCGCGGAAAGCTGGTGAATGTGGCCGACAAGCCCGATCTTTGCGACTTCTACATGGGTGCCATCGTGACGCGCGGCCCGCTCAAGGTGGCCATCTCGACCCAGGGCAAGGCCCCCATGCTGGCGCGCCGCTTTCGCGAAATGCTGGAGCAGGCCCTGCCCGACCGCACCGAAGGGCTGCTGCACCAGATGGAGCGCCTGCGCCACCACCTGCAGGGCTCTTTTGCCGAAAAGGTGGCCCGCCTCGAAGCACTCACTGCAACGCTCGTTCCGTCATCACCATCCAAAACCAACTTGTCATGACCAGACAAAGCACGTATCCCATCTACTACCCCAAGGTGGTGCCCGGCGCGCACATCAGCGCCGAGCTGCTCAACGACATCTTTCGGCCGCTGGCCTACAAGGAGCGCCTGCGCAAACTCTACAAGTACTTCGATGAAGACGAGATCCTGGTGACCACCTCGTTTGGCGCCAACAGCGTCTTTCTGCTCTACCTGCTCGACCAGGTGCACCCGGGCCAGCGCGTGTACTTCATCGATACGACCTACCACTTCCCCGAGACCTGGGCCTACAAGGAGCAGCTCGAACGCATGTTCCGCCTGCGCTTCGTGACGCTGCAGCCCGAGGCCGAGGCCAACGAGCAGACGCGTCGCGAGCGCATGTGGGAGACCAATCCCGACCTGTGCTGCGCCATCAACAAGGTGCTGCCGCTCGAGCCCGTCAAGGCGCGCCACAAGGTGTGGGTGTCGGGCCTGATGAGCTGGCAGACCGACTTCCGCAGGCAGCTGCGCGTGTTCGAGCGGCAGGGGGGGCTGCTCAAGTTTCATCCCTTGCTCGACCTGTCGGAAGACTACTGGCGTGCCGAGGTGACGCGGCTGGGGCTGCCGGCCCATCCCCTTGCCGAAAAGGGCTATGGCTCCATCGGCTGCACCCACTGCACGGCGCCCGGACAGGGACGCTCGGGGCGCTGGCAGGGCAAGGGCAAGACGGAGTGCGGCCTGCATCCCGGCTTCTTCGAGCAGCGCCTGAAGGCCCGTAAGGACAAGCACGAGCCGCCCGCCGGCTGGGGCGAGTGTTGATCCTGGGGGGCAGGCGCCCTGCGGCTGAAAACCGTCGTACCTTTGCGGCGTTTGTAGCGTAGCGTTTGGCGAAAGCCGGAAAAAATCAGCACAGGATATGCCCGCAAAGTCGAGAAAGCCTTTCAACCCGAAAAAGCGCCGGTCGTTCGGCAAAAAGCTCAAGCCCCATTCGCCCAGGGTGAAGCCCGCAACGCCGCCTGCCGAGTCGCAGTGGCCCATGCGGCTCAACAAGTACGTGGCGCATTGCGGCATCGCAGCCCGGCGCCAGGCGGCCGAGCTGGTCAAGCGCGGCCTCGTCGAGGTCAATGGGGTGGTGGTGGACAACCCCGCCTACCAGGTGCAGGAAGGCGACGTGGTGAAGTACAAGGGGCGCGTCATCGAGCCCGAGGGGCGCAAGGTGTACATCCTGATGAACAAGCCCAAGGGCGTCATCACCAGCGTGCAGGACGAGAAGGGCCGCAAGACGGTGATGGACCTGCTGGGCAACCAGGTGCCCGAGCGCGTCTTTCCGGTGGGCCGCCTCGACCGCGATACGACGGGCCTGCTGCTGCTGACCAACGATGGCGACCTGGCGCAAAAGCTCATGCACCCCAGCCGGCGCGTGCGCAAGGCCTACCACGTGGTGCTCGACAAGCCGCTGGCCGCCGTCGATCTCGACCGCATCCGGCAGGGCCTCGAGCTGGAAGACGGTTTCATCAAGGTGGACGAAATCGACTACGTGGCCGGCCGCCCCAAGAACGAGGTGGGCATCATCCTGCACTCGGGCCGCAACCGCATCATCCGGCGCATCTTCGAACACCTGGGCTATGAGGTGAAAAAGCTCGACCGCACCTGGCTGGCCGGCCTCAACAAGCGGGGGCTGCGCCGCGGCCAGTGGCGCTACCTCACCGAGCGCGAGATCGTCATGTTGAAGCACTTCGTCTGAGCCGCGCGGCTACTCCTCCTTGTGGCCCCGGTAGCGGATCACCTGCACTTTCTCCATGGTGATCAGCCCCTCCCGTACGACCTCGTCGAGGAACGGCATGAACTCCTCGATGCGCTCCTCGGTGTCGACGATCTCCACCACCACGGGCAGGTCTTCCGACAGCCGCAGGATCTTGGCGGTGTGTAGGCGGCTGCTGGCGCCGAAGCCCATGATGCCGCGCAGCACGGTGGCGCCTGCCATGTTGCGTCGGCGCGCCTCCTGCACGATGGCTTCGTACAGCGCCAGCCCGTTGTGGCGGTCCGACTCGCCGATGAAGATGCGTACCAGAATGCCTTGTGATTCCTGTTTCATTGCTGGAAGCGTTGTCGAGGCAAAATCGGAAATTCTGCCGAGTGCACTATTCCCTTAACGCGCAGCGCGCACGATCCACCGCCCCAGCAGGAAGCCGCCGGTGACGGCCAGCAACCCGAGCAGGTTGTTGCCCGCCACGTTGGCCAGGGCCAGACCGTACTCGCGCGTGCGCACCAGGTTGAGCGTCTCCAGCGAAAAGGAAGAGAAGGTGGTGAAGCCGCCCATCAGGCCCGTGAAGAGGAAGAGCCGCCAGTTGAGTTGCAGGTCGCCTTCCTCGAACAGGCTCCACAACAGACCGATGAAAAACGAGCCGGCTACGTTGACCACGAAGGTGCCGATGGGGAACACCCCGTCGAACAGGCGATGGGCCCATCCGCCCACCTGGTAGCGCAGGGCACTGCCCACTGCTCCCCCGGCCATGACTGCGAGTATGCGAATCCACATGGATGAAAGATGGTTTGTGCTGAGACGCAAAGCAACGGTTTTCGGGGCAAATCGGCCGAAGCGATTCTCCGATTCCTCGCGCAAAGTCGCTACGCTACGCAATGTTTTTTGGCTGAGCCTTCTGCAAAACGATGGACGATGGACGATAGACGATGGAC
>CAYNYN010000030.1:13196-14327 GCA_964401445.1 uncultured Saprospiraceae bacterium
CTGCCAAACCGTATCTTTGCCTTTCGGCAAAACCAACCCGAAGCACATGAGTGAAGCACAAAAGGACCAACCCCGCCGCACCGACATCAACGAGCTGGGCGAATTCGGCCTGATCGAGCATCTGGTGAGCCAGTTCGAATTGCGGCAACCCTCGACGGTGAAAGGACCGGGCGACGACGCGGCCGTCATCGACAATCAGGACGGCCTGACCGTCGTCAGTACCGACATGCTGGTCGAGGGCATCCACTTCGACCTCATGTACACGCCCCTGAAGCATCTGGGCTACAAGTCCGTGGTGGTCAACCTGTCCGACATCTACGCCATGAACGCCCAGCCGCGACAGATCACCGTGTCGATCGCCCTGTCGAGCCGTTTCAGCGTCGAGGCCGTGGACGAGATCTATGCCGGCATCAAGGCCGCCTGCGACTTCTACGGCGTGGACCTGGTGGGCGGCGATACCTCCTCTTCGCTCAAGGGGCTCATCATCAGCGTCACGGCAGTGGGCATCGGCCAGCCCGACAAGATCGTCTATCGCGACGGCGCGCGCGTGGGCGACCTGATCTGCATCACGGGCGACGTGGGCGCCGCCTACCTCGGCCTGCAGATCCTCGAGCGCGAAAAGCGCCTGTGGCTCGAAAACCCCGACATTCAGCCCGACCTGGAGAACCAGCAGTACCTCATCGGGCGCCAGCTCAAGCCCGAGGCCCGCAAGGACATGATCGAGCTTTTTGCGAAAGCACAGCTGGTGCCTACGGCCATGATCGACGTGTCCGATGGCGTGGCTTCCGACCTGATGCACATCTGCAAGCAGTCGGGCGTGGGGGCCCTCCTCGAAGAGAGCGGCCTGCCCATACACCACGAGACCAAGATGATGGCCCTCAAGTTCCGCGTCGACCCGACGACCTGCGCCCTGAGCGGCGGAGAAGATTACGAGCTGTTGTTCACCATCCGACCCGAAGACGTGGACAAGGTCAAATACCTGCCCGACATCTACATTGCCGGCGAGATCGTGCCTGCCGAAGACGGCATCAAGCTGCACACCCAGGGCGGCCGCCTGCACGACCTCAAGGCCCAGGGATGGCGGCATTTTGGCAAGGAGGAAAAGTGAGAGGTGGATGGTTGAGGCTGGTG
>CAYNYN010000030.1:14427-18787 GCA_964401445.1 uncultured Saprospiraceae bacterium
AAAAAACTGCGTTCTGACTGCGTCGTGCTGCGTCTGAAAGCTGCGGTTGAAAAAATTCCGGGACCACTTCGTAAAACACTGATAATAAACTTTAAACACTAAACTTTAAACATTAAACTCAAACACTCAACCCTCAACGCTCAACCCTCAACCATTTTTTTTCAGCGGACTCAGCCATAAAACGAAAAACCCGATCGCGCATGAACCGACAGACCGAGATCAAATGGGGGGTCGTGTGGCCCACGTCGATGTTTCTGTTTCTTTGTTTCGAGTACTATGCCGGACTGCAGCAGCCGCCCAACCTCGAATGGGGCGTCATCGTGGACTCGATCGGTGGCCTGGGCTTGCCGCTGCTGGTCTTTTTTCTGGGCTTGCGCCAAAAGCGCGACCAGGATTTCGACGGGACGATGAGCTGGAAAGACGGTTTCGTGTCGGGCCTGCTCATCACGGCCGTGGCCCTGCCGCTGTCGCTGCTGTTGGTGTGGGCCTTCCTCACTTTCGTAAACCCCGCCTACTTCGATACGATGATCGATTATAGCGTGGCCACGGGCTATTCCACCGAGGAAGATGCGCGGGCATATTTCAGCATGAAGTCGTACCTCACGCAAACCGCCATTGGAACGGCGTTGTTTGGTGTGGTACTGTCTGCCATTTTTGCCTTTTTGTACAAAACCAAATGATTACCAGGTCGATGAATCGAATGTTGCGAGGCTTGCTTTTTGGCGCAAGCCTGATTATGGCGCTGACTGCCTGCGAGCAGGACCAGCAAACGCCCGCTACCGTGGAACAGGAACAACCCGCACGCAAGGTGCCGGTACCTTCGTTCAACCAGGACTCTGCCTATGCCTACGTGGCGGCCCAGGTGGCTTTCGGGCCGCGGGTGCCCAATAGCGAGGCGCACCGCCAGTGTCGCGACTGGCTGGCCGCCAAGCTCGCGTCGTTTGGCGCGAAGGTGACCCTTCAGGACTTCACCGCTACCGCCTACACGGGCCAGCAGTTACAGTGCACCAACATCATCGGCAGCTTCAACCCCGAGGCGCAGAAGCGCATCGTGCTGGCCGCGCACTGGGACAGCCGCTTCGTGTCGGACCAGGAGCGCGATCTCGAAAAGCAGAAGCTGCCCGTGCCCGGCGCCGACGACGGGGCCAGCGGCGTGGGCGTGCTGCTCGAGCTGGCGCGCCTGCTGCACGAGCACCCCATCGACATGGGCGTGGACATCATCTTCTTCGACGCCGAAGACCAGGGCGAGGACGGCGGCACGAGCGCCGAGAGCTGGTGCCTGGGCGCCCAGTACTGGGCGCGCAACCCGCACGTCAGCGGCTACCGCGCGCGCTACGGCATCCTGCTCGACATGGTGGGCGCCAAAGGGGCGCGCTTCGCCAAGGAAGGCGCCTCGATGTCGTTTGCCCCGCAGCTCGTCAACAAAATCTGGAAGCTGGCCCGACAGATGGGCTACGGCCAGTACTTCGTCGATGCCACCACGGGCGGCGTCACCGACGACCACTTCTTCGTCTCCACCATCGCCCGCATCCCGATGATCGACATCATCAACAAGCCGGCAGAGACGGACACGGGCTTCGGGCCCCACTGGCACACCCAGGCCGACGACATGGACGTCATCAGCAAGCGCACCCTCAAAGCCGTGGGCCAGGTGGTCACGGCGGTGGTGTATCGCGAGAATAACGGGACGTTTTGATGGTTGAGACTCGCTATGCTCGGTGTTGATACGCCGCCGGCGGCGGCGATGTTGAGACGGGCCTTTCAGGCCCGATGTTGAGATGACAAGAGACGTTGCGTGCCGTTGCGGCTTTGCGGCTTTGCGTGAGGCCAACAAGCAACCGATTTACCGATTCACCTGATTTCACCAAACTCGGTGGAACTCTGTGTGTACTCTGTGAAACTCTGTGGTAGAAAAGACGATGGTTTACGTCGTCACGCCGTCACGGTGTCACGGTGTCACGCCGTCAACCATTTTTTCAGGGGACTCGGGATTGGCCGATTTCCTTGGCAAACGAACCAACCACGAAAACCAGGATCAGCAATGAAAGACCTCATCATCATCGGCGCCGGACCGTCGGGTCTGTGTTGTGCCATCGAGGCGGCACGGCAAGGCCTCGACTATCTGGTGATCGAGAAAGGCGTACTGGTCAATTCGATCTACCACTTTCCCACCAACATGACCTTCTTCAGCACCTCCGACCGGCTGGAGATCGGCCAGGTGCCCTTCATCGCCCATGGCGACAAGCCGACGCGGCGCGAGGCGCTCGAGTACTATCGCCGCATCGCCGAGTTCTGGAAGCTGCGCATCCACCTGTACGAGCGCGTGGAAGGGCTGACGCCCGACGACGCGGCCCACACCAGCTACACCGTGCACACCGACAAGGGCAGCTATCGCACCCGCAACGTGGTCGTGGCCACGGGCTTTTACGACAAGCCCAACCTGATGGGCGTGCCGGGGGAAGACCTGCCCAAGGTGAAGCACTACTACGACGAGGCCCATCCCTACATCGGCCAGAAGGTGCTGGTCGTGGGCGCCGCCAACTCGGCCTGCGACGTGGCCCTGGAAACCTGGTACAAGGGGGCCGAGGTGACGATGGCCATCCGCGGCCACAGCATCTATCCCAAGGTCAAATACTGGATCCGGCCCAACATCGAGAACCGCATCAAGGAAGGCAGCATCAAGGCCTATTTCCGCACGACGGTCGAGGAGATCAGGCCCAAATCGGTGGTGCTGCGCACGCCCGACGGGCTCGTCGAGATCGAAAACGACTGGGTGCTGGCCATGACGGGCTACCAGCCCGACTACGACTTCCTGCAAATGCTGGGCATCGCCATCCGCGACGACGAGGAGCGCACGCCCGTCTTCGATCCGGCCACCTTCGAGAGTAACCTGCCCGGCGTCTATCTGGCGGGCGTGGTGCAGGCCGGCCTCAACACCAGCAAGCTCTTCATCGAAAACACGCGCCACCACGGCGAGGTGATCGTCCGCAGCATCCTGCAAGGGCGGTCGGAGAAGGAGCGACAGCGAGGCGGAGTGAAGGCGTGAGCGCGCGCAAGGCGCACGCCCCTCATCCTTCCAGTGCCGGCAACACCTTGCCCGCTGCCTCGCCGAAGCCGATGCGCAGGCCGTTGTCGTGCTGGCACCAGCCGCGCATGATCACCGTGTCGCCATCGAGCAGGAACTTGCGTTCGCTGCCGTCGGCCAGCTTCAAGGGTTTGGTGCCGCGCCACGTCAGCTCGAGCATCGAGCCGTAGGCGTCGGGCGTGGGCCCGCTGATGGTGCCCGAAGCGCACATGTCGCCCACGCGCATGTTGCAGCCATTGACGGTGTGGTGGGCCAGCTGCTGGCACATGCTCCAGTACAGGTATCGGAAGTTGGACCGGCAGACGGTCGTGGCCGCTCCGCCCTCGGGCTGGATGTCCACCTCGAGGCGTATGTCGAAGTTGTGTGCGCCCGAGCAGCGCAGGTAGGGCAGGGGCTCGGGGTCTTGCTTCGGTCCCGGCACGCGGAACGGCTCGAGCGCGTCGAGCGTCACCACCCAGGGCGAGATGGTGCTGGCGAAGCTCTTGCCGAGGAACGGCCCCAGCGGCACGTATTCCCACTTCTGGATGTCGCGCGCCGACCAGTCGTTGAACAGCACCAGCCCGAAGATGTAGTCTTCGGCCTCATCCACGGCAATGGGCTGTCCCAGCGGGTTTTCGCGGCATACCACGAAGGCCATCTCCAGCTCGAAGTCGAGCAGGCGCGAGGGGCCGAAGGCCGGTTTTTCCTCGCCTTGCGGCAAATACTGCCCACGGGGGCGGCGCACCGGCGTGCCCGACACCACGATGCTGCTGGCCCGACCGTGATAGCCCACGGGCAGCCATTTCCAGTTGGGCATCAGCGCGTTGTCCTTGCCGCGAAACATGGTGCCCACATTGGTGGCATGCTCCAGGCTGGAGTAGAAGTCGGTGTAGTCGCCCACCTGCACGGGCAGCAGCAGCTCGGCCCGATCCATGGGGATGAGGAAGTGGCTGGCATGCAGGCGCGCGTCTTCGTTGTCTTCGCGCAGCAGCGCGCTGAGGCGGTTGCGCACGGCACGCGCCTTTTCGCGGCCCAGCGCCATGAACGGGTTGAGCCACCGCTGGCGAAAGACGCCTTCCGGCAAATCGAGCCCGTCGAAATAGCCCAGATCGTGCAGCACGGCCAGGTCCACCACGTGCTCGCCGATGGCCGTGGCCACCCGCGGCTCGGGATTGGCGGCCGTGCGGAACACGCCAAACGGCAGGTTTTGTATCGGAAAGTCGCTCCCGTCCCGCACGGGCACCCAGGAGCGCAGCGATGGATCATTGGCAGGTATCATGGTTTTTCAGTTTTGAG
>CAYNYN010000031.1:0-18527 GCA_964401445.1 uncultured Saprospiraceae bacterium
AGTCTCAACTATCAGATCCTCACATCCTCTTTACGCGCTATTCATCATCACTCGCCGGCACCATAGTCAGTCCTCATCCTCGTCGTCGTCGAACATGCCGGCCAGCAGGTCGCGGAACGACAGCCGGCCCTCGAGCACATCCTTGCTCACCACTTCGAATTCGGCCAGTCCGTGCAGCACCAGTTCCATGAAGAAGATGCGCTCTTCTGGCGGCACGCCGGCTGCCGAGACCACGCGTTCCAGGCCGGCAACGGATTGCAGCGCCTTCAGGTAGTCCTCGTCGGACAGGTCGGATGGCAGCTCCAGCACGTTGCCAGCGGCAAACCACTGGCGGATGGCGCCATAGGGATCGCGATCCTCGTCGCGGGCCCGGTCGGGATCGGGGAAGTAGCGAAGGAAGAGCTTCTTCATGGCCTGGTCCATCAGGTGCAGGGCCACGCCTACCGGTCCTTCCTGCTCGCCCTCGTACACCAGCTCGATCTTGCCCGTCATGGCCGGGATGATGTGCTGAAAGTCGGACAGGCGGATCACCGTGCGTGGCTGGCCATGCCGCAGCAGGCGCAGCTCGGCCGCGCTCATCAGGTGCTCCATGGCGGCAATGCTCAGGCGGGCCGACACGCCGCTCTTTTCGTCCACGTATTCGCTTTCGCGCGCCTCGAATACGATCTGCTCGAGCAGCAGGCGCGCCGCCTCGGGCACGTGGATGCGCGCTTCCTGCTCGGGCAGCACGCACGCCTCCTGGCGAGTGATGGCCATGGCGTCTTCGAGCGTGCGCGGATAGTGCGTCAGGATCTGGCTTTCGATGCGGTCCTTGAGCGGCGTGATGATGCTGCCCCGGTTGGTGTAGTCTTCGGGATTGGCCGTGAACACGAAAGCGATATCGAGCGGCAGGCGCAGCTTGAAGCCACGAATCTGGATGTCGCCTTCCTGCAGGATGTTGAAGAGCGCCACCTGGATGCGCGCCTGCAGGTCGGGCAGCTCGTTCATCACGAAGATGGAGCGGTGGGCGCGCGGCACCAGGCCGAAGTGCAGCACCCGCTCGTCGCTGTAGGGCAGCTTGAGCGTGGCCGCCTTGATGGGGTCGACGTCGCCGATGAGGTCGGCAATGCTCACGTCGGGCGTAGCCAGCTTCTCGACGTAGCGCTCCGAGCGGTGCACCCATTCTACGGGCGTATCGTCGCCCTTCTCCGCGATCAGGTCGCGCGCGTAGCGCGAGATGGGCTGCAAGGGATCGTCGTTCAGCTCGCTGCCCGCCACCACCGGCATGTATTCGTCGAGCAGCTCGACCATCTGGCGGGCGATGCGCGTCTTGGCCTGCCCGCGCAGACCGAGCAGCAGGATGTTGTGCCGCGCCAGGATGGCGCGCTGCAGGTCGGGAATCACCGTCTGGTCGAAACCGATGATGCCGGGGAAAAGGGGCTGGCCCGACTCGAGGCGGGCAATGAGGTTCTCACGCAGCTCGTCCTTGATCGATCGGGGCCGATAGCCCGAGGCTTTCAATTCTCCGAGCGTGCGGATGCGAGGTGGTTCGTTTCGTGTCATCGTGTCATCTGGCTTTTGCAAGAGGCAAAGAACGGCTTTTTGTGTCTGACGGGAGTCGCCTATGCCCCTCTTTTCGCTTTTCCGTCTTGTCGCCTTTCGGCAAACAACGCCTCCCCCAACACGGATTTTCGCTCCGAGGTTGTATATTCAGGTTTGATTTTTTGAGCCTACTGCAAAAAGTCATTAGGCAATGGACGATAGACGACGGACACACAACCTCTATTCATAAACAAATGACAATCAACTTTTAATACTAAAACACAAACTCAAACCCTCAACACTCAACCCTTTTTGACAGGGGACTAATTTTTTCTGTTTAAGAAATCTCGCTTTTTCTTAAACAAAAGAAACCAAATCACGTTACAGCCGCCATTCGTAGCAAAACGATTTTCATGGCACGACACATAGCAATCATCGGCAGCGGCTTTTCAGGACTTTCCGCAGCCTGTCACCTGGCCAAGGCGGGTTACGAGGTGACCATCCTCGAAAAAAACGCCACGATCGGGGGGCGCGCCCGCCAGTTCCAGGCCGAGGGTTACACCTTCGACATGGGCCCCAGCTGGTACTGGATGCCTGACGTGTTCGAGGCTTTCTACAACGACTTCGGCCATACCACTTCCGACTTTTACGAGCTGGTACGGCTCGATCCCTCCTACCGCATCGTCTTCGGCCAGGAAGACGTGATGGACGTTCCCGCGGGCCTGGACGCCCTCTACGAGCTGTTCGAACGATACGAACCGGGCAGCAGCCACGCGCTGAAAGACTTTTTGGCGGAAGCCAGATACAAGTACGAGGTGGGCATGCGCGAGTTCGTGCACAAGCCCTCGCTGTCCGTCATGGAGTTTGCCGACAGGCGCATCCTCGCGTCGGTCTTTCGCATGCAGATGTTTTCCAGCCTGTCGAAGCAGGTGCGCCGGCGCTTCCGCGACCCGCGGCTGGTGCAGTTGCTCGAGTTTCCGGTGCTTTTTCTGGGCGCCACGCCCTGGAAAACGCCCGCCATGTACAGCCTGATGAACTACGCCGACATGGCGCTGGGCACGTGGTATCCGATGGGCGGCATGCACCGCATCGTGGAAGCCATGGCGGCCATCGCCACCGAGCTGGGCGTGACCATCCGGACGGGGGTCGAGGTGCGCCAGATAGCGGTGCACCAGGGCCGCGCCATCGCCGTGCGCACCGACGACGGCCCCATCGAGGCCGATGTGGTGGTGGGCGCAGCCGACTACCACCACGTCGAGCAGGAGCTGCTGGCCCCCGAGTGGCGACAGTACGACGCCCGCTATTGGGAGAACCGCACGATGGCCCCCTCGAGCCTGCTCTTCTATCTGGGCGTGGAGCGCCGCCTCGACAACCTGCGGCACCACACGCTCTTTTTCGACCGCAGCCTCGACCAGCACGCCCGCGAGATCTACGAGACGCCGCGCTGGCCTTCCGAGCCGCTGTTCTATGCCTGCACCCCTTCGATCACCGACCCTTCGGTGGCGCCGCAAGGGTGCGAGAACCTGTTCCTGCTGGTGCCGCTGGCGCCCGGCCTCGAAGACAGCGACGCCCTGCGCGAGAACTACTACGACCGCATCATGAACCGGCTCGAACGCCTCACGGGCCAGTCCATCCGCCCGCACGTGGTGTACAAACGCAGTTATGCCATGAACGACTTCGTACACGACTACCACGCTTTCAAGGGCAACGCCTACGGGCTGGCCAACACGCTGCGCCAGACGGCATTCCTCAAGCCACGCATGAAGAGCGCCAGGGTGCGCAACCTCTACTACGCCGGCCAACTCACCACACCGGGTCCGGGCGTGCCGCCCGCACTCATCTCGGGCAAGGTGGCCGCCACCCTCATCGCCCGAACGCACCCGCTCAGCCGGACCACAGCCAAAACCATCCAACCATGATGCACCTCTTTCACGACGTTTGCCACGCCTGCAGCAAGATGGTGACCAATCGCTACAGCACCTCTTTCTCGCTGGGCATCCGCATGTTCGACAAGCGGTTCAGACAGCCGATCTACGACATCTACGGCTACGTGCGCTTCGCCGACGAGATCGTGGACACCTTTCCCGAGCACGTCGATCGCAAGGCCCTGCTGGAGCGCTTCCGCCGCGATACCTGGCAGGCCATCGACGAGGGGATCAGCCTCAACCCCATCCTGCACAGCTTCCAGCGCACGGTGCGCCAGTACGGCATCGAGCGCGAACTGATCGAGGCCTTCCTCGACAGCATGGAGATGGACCTGTACCACGACCAGTACGGCAGGCAGCTGTACGACACCTACATTTACGGCTCGGCAGAGGTGGTGGGGCTGATGTGCCTGCGCGTTTTTTGTGAAAACGACACGGCGCTTTACGACTCACTCAGAGAGCCGGCCCGCCGGCTGGGCGCCGCCTTCCAGAAAGTGAACTTCCTGCGCGACATGAAGAGCGACTTCGACGAGCGGGGACGCATCTACTTTCCGGGGGTGGACTTCAACCACTTCACCCCTGAAGACAAGCGCGCCATCGAACGGGAGATCGCTGCCGACTTCGAGGCAGCGTATGCCGGGATCGTCCGTTTGCCGGAAGGCGCCCGCATGGGTGTGTACACGGCCTATGTGTATTACCTTGAACTGTTCCGCAAGATCGAGCGGGCACCGGTGCAACGCGTCAAGCAGGAGCGCATCCGCGTGCCCAACGTCCGCAAGTTTTATCTGCTGGCCCGAACGGCCCTGCAAGCAGGCCTGTTCTTTTGATCGACAAACTAAAAGCAACTGAAAAATGCACATCCTCACAGCCATCGGCATCACGGTGGCCACCACGCTGGCCATGGAATTCGTGGCCTGGGCCACCCACAAGTACATCATGCACGGCATCCTGTGGTCGTGGCACGAAGACCACCACAAGCCCCACTTCAAGGAAGGGCGCTGGTTCGAGAAGAACGATCTGTTCTTCCTGGTCTTTGCCATCCCGGGCATTGCTGCCCTGGCTGCCGGTAGCTTCACCGAGCACGACTGGCTCTTCTACGTCGGGCTGGGCGTGACCATCTACGGCGCGATCTACTTCCTGATCCACGACGTGTACATCCATCGCCGATTCGAGTGGTTCAAACAGCTCGACAACCGTTTCTCGCGGGCCATCCTGCGAGCACATGGGGCGCACCACGCCAAGCACACCAAAGACGGCTGCGAATCGTTCGGCCTGCTCATCGTCAATCCCAAATATTTCAAGCCGCGCAGCCAGTGGAAAAAGAACAAAAAGTAATGGTGGGGTGGCTCGGCGCGACCCTGCTCGTGCTGGCCCTCAACTGGACGACACAGTCGGTCACGCCACGGCCGCTGCAGTACGAGGGCGTAGGCCCGCTGTGGCACCTTCCCGCCCTGGAGACGCGCAGGCTCTACGCCCTGCTGCTGGGCGGCACCCTGCTGTTTCCGCTGCTGGCCAGCTTCGAACGAAGAATCAGGTACTTCGCCAGGTGGCCCCGCCTGTTCGCTGCGTGCGGACTGGTCGGGTCGTTTTTCATCCTGTGGGATGTGGCCTTCACGGCCTGGGGAGTATGGGGGTTCAACCCCCGATACTACAGCGGCATCGAGCTGCTGGGGCTGCCATGGGAGGAGTGGGCTTTCTTTTTCATCGTGCCCTATTCGTGCCTGTTCATCTACGAATCGCTGCGCTGGTTCCGGGCGCGGCCGCCCTTTGCACACACCGCACGCACGATTTACCTGATGCTTAGCCTGGTCTTCTTCGCAGTGGCTTTCGCCAAATGGAGCCATATCTACACCTTCACCACTTTCTGGCTGGCCGGCAGCTTCACACTGGCTCATCTGTGGTTTTTCAGTCCGCTGAAGCCCTGGCACCACTATTTCCTGCTGGCCTGGCTCATTTCCTGGATTCCGTTCGTGCTTGTCAATGGCGCGCTGACGGGCTCCTTCACGGCACAGCCCGTGGTGGTGTACAACACCGCCGAGTTCTTCGGCTGGCGCCTGGGCACCATCCCCATCGACGACAGCATTTACAGCTACCTGATGCTCTTCGCCATCACCACGGTATACGAATTGCTCGACAAGAGACCTGCGCGCTAATCCACCTTCACCGAGTGCCAGGCCACCAGCTTCCAGCCCGTGGGGCGCTTCACGTACACGTCGGTATAGCGCAGCTTGATGAGGAAGTCGCGCCCGTTGAAGCGGCCGTCCACCTGTACCAGGCCGGTGCCTACCGCCGTTTTGCCGTACAGGCGAAACTCCATCTCCAGCGGCCGGATGACGCGATAGACGATATGCCCCGTGCGGATGTGCTCCAGATGGTCGGCGCGCGTTTCTGCCAACCCATTCGAGTGGGTGTAGGTGAGCGACGGATCGAGCAGCTTTTCCAGGGCTTCGAGGTCCTGGTTTGTCATCGCTTCGAATCGGGCCCGCTCGAGCAGGCGCAGGGCGCGCTCTTTTTTACTCTGCCCACTGGCCAGCAGGCTTGTACAAATAAACAGAAACAAAAAGGCGTAGCGCATCGCATTGATTTTTGAGCGTTCGCAATACAAGAAATGGCTTGAATTTCAGGCTACAAACCGAGCAATGGCAAGCATCCCAAAGATAAAAGCCCTACCTTTGTAAAGGTCTCACTGCTGTCCTCCCCCCTCAACGACAAGAACCTCACTAACCCTTTCTCGGAGTTTTGGAAGCACTTTTCGCGGGGGCGAAAGGTGGACATGTTTGTGTAACATCAGGGACCACTATGGGAAAACAGACGCGGACGTCAGCCAATCCATTTGCACGGGCAGCGGATAAGTGCCTGCACCAGCTCTTTCGGGAAGTGGCCGCTCAGATGCCGGCAGCCGACGCCCTCGTGTGGGCCGGCCGGCAGATGACCTATGGCGAGCTGGACCGTCGGTCCGACTGGCTGGCGCACCACCTGCGCAGCCTGGGCGTGGAGCGCGAGACCTTCGTCGCCCTCTACCTCGAGCGCGGTTTCGACCTGCTCACCGCCGTGTGGGCCGTGCTCAAGGCCGGCGGCGCTTACGTGCCCCTCGACATCGGGCTGCCCGCCGCGCGCCGCGACTTCATGATTGCCGATGCAGGGGCGCCGGTCCTGCTCACGCAGCGCAGCCTGCGCGCCGGGCTCGCCACCGACGCGACCGTCGTCGCGCTGGACGAGGCGTGGCCCGAACTGGAGCGGCGCTATGGCCACCTGCCCCCGCCCGAAAACATCAACCAGCCCGACGACCTGGCCTACATGATCTACACCTCGGGCTCGACGGGCCGCCCCAAGGGCGTGATGATCCAGCACGACCACGTGCTGCACCAGCTCGAGGGGCAGTACGCCATTGCGCCCGAGCCCATGGAGGCCACCCTGCTCACGGCCTCCATCTCATTCGACGTCTCGGTGCTCACCATATTCTGGACGCACCTGCTGGGCAAGCCGCTGGTGTTGCCCCGCCAGGGCGAAGAGAAAGACATGCCGGCCCTGGCGCGCCTTATCGCCGCGACGGGCGTGACCCACGTGCTCACCCTGCCCTCGCTGCACACGCTGCTGCTCGACCAGGCCGAACCCGAGCAACTGCGCAGCCTGCGCCTCGTCAACGTTTCGGGCGAGGTGTGTCCCACCTCGCTGGCGCAAAAACACGAGCGCCGCATCCCCTGGGCGCAGCTCTACAACCTGTACGGCCCCACCGAGGCGACGGTGAACTGCACCTGGTTCCGTTTGCCGAAAGGCTTCGATGCGCCCAAGGTGCCCATCGGCAAGCCCATTCCCAACTACCAGATATTCATCCTTTCGGAAAACATGGAGCCCGTGCAGGGCGACGAGGTAGGCGAGATCTACATCGGCGGTCACAAGCCCGTGGTGGCGCGCGGCTACTGGAACCGGCCCGAGCTGACGGCCGAGCGCTTCGTGCCCAACCCCTTCGACACGGGCGGCGACCGCCTGTACCGCACGGGTGACCTGGCCCGCTGGATGCCCGACGGCAACATCGAATTCCTGGGCCGCGCCGACAACCAGATAAAGTTTCGGGGCTACCGCATCGAGCTGGGCGAGATCGAGGTGGCGCTGGGCAACCACCCGGCCGTGCGCGAGGCCGTCGTCATGCTGCACGGCGACGAGCCCGAGCGCCAGCGCCTCGTGGCCTGGCTCACCTTCCACGAGGGGCAGCGCGCCACCGTGACCGAGCTGCGCGCCTGGCTCGGGCAGCGCCTGCCCGAGTACATGGTGCCTGCGGCCTATGTCTTCCTCGAGCGCATGCCGCTGACCACCAACGGCAAGATCGACCGGCGCGCCCTGCCCGACCCGCCTGCCGAGCGGCCGCCCCTGGCGCAAGCCTACGAGCCGCCGCAGGGCCCGCTCGAGGCCTGGATCGCCGAGCGCTGGAGCGCGCTGCTGCAGGTGCATCCCGTCGGGCGACGCGACAAGTTCTTCGAGCTGGGCGGCCATTCGCTGCTGGCCGCCCGCTTCCTGGCCGAGCTGCAGGAGGCCCTCGGCGCATCGGTGTTCATCACCACCATCTTCGACCATCCCGACGTGGCCTCCTACGCCGCCATGCTGCAGCGCGAGTACCCGGACGAGGTGGAGGCCCTGTTTGCCGAAAGGCAAAAAATGGAAAGGGGCGCCGCGAAAAGCGGGCCGGCACCGGAACGGCTGCAGTCCGACCAGGTCGCCGCTTTCGCAAAATACCTGCCGCGCTACCCCGCCCCCGCCATCCGGCCCGAACGCAAAGGCGGAAAAGCCGTCTTCATCCTGGCCCCGCCCCGCTCGGGCACCACGCTGCTGCGCGCCATGCTGGCCGGCCACCCGCAACTGTTCGCCGCCAACGAGCTGCAACTCATGCACTTCGACACGCTGGCCCAGCGCAGCCAGACCTACTCGGGCAAGTTCGCGCTGTGGCAGGAGGGGCTGGTGCGCGCCGTCATGGAGCTGAAAGGATGCGATGCCGACGAGGCGCGCGCCTTCCTGATGGAACGCGAACGCGCGGGCGCCACCACGCTCGACATCTGGCGCTGGCTCGAACAGGCCAGCGGCCGCATCGTGGCCGACAAGTCGCCCAGCTACGCCCTCGACCCGCAGGCGCTGCGCCGCACGGCCGAGTGGTTCGAGGATGCGCGCTTCGTCCACCTGGTGCGGCATCCGTGGTCGGTGGCGCGCTCGTTCGCGCGCTACCACATGCACCAGGTGGTCTACATGCCCGAGCACCCCTACGCACCCCACCAGCTCGGTGAGCTCATCTGGCTGTACAGCCACCGCCACATCCTCGATTTTCTGGAAAAAATGCCGCCCGAGCGGCACGTGCGCATCCGCTACGAAGACCTGGTGCGCCAGCCCGAGCCGGTGATGCGCGCCCTTTGCGATGCGCTCGACCTGCCCTTCGACGAGCGCCTGCTCGATCCCTATGCCGCCCTCGAGCAGAAAATGGTGGACGGCATCTACGAGGCCTCGCGCAGCATGGGCGACGTGCACTTCGAGCGGCGCAGGGCCATCGACCCCAGCCAGGCCGACAGGTGGCAGGGCGTGTGGGACGACAACTTCCTCAGCGACGACACCTGGCAGCTCGCCACGCATTTCGGCTATCCGGAAACGCCCGAATCGGCCGAAACAAGCGAGCCCGTTGCCAGCCCATCGGACGCCACCGAGGCGTCCGCTGCCGGCGGCCCCACCGAGGCGGCACCCATCGCCATCATCGGCATGAGCGTGCGCGTGGCCGGCGCCGAGGACGTGGACACGTTCTGGAGAAACCTGGTCGAGGGGCGCGACGTGAGCGAGCCGGTCACCGCCGACGACCTTCGCGCCGACGGCCTCGACCCTTCCCTGCTCGACGAGCCGGACTACGTGCCGCGCCGCTATGCCCTGAAGGACGGCGACTGCTTCGACGCGGCGTTCTTCGGCATCCGGCCGCGCGAGGCCGAGCACATGGACCCGCAGCACCGCATCCTGCTCGAGGAGGCCTGGCACGTGCTCGAGCGGGCCGGCTACGACCCTGCACGCTACCGCGGCCGCATCGGCATCGCCGGCGGCGTGGCCCGCAACAGCTACCTGACCTGGAACCTGCTCGGTCATCCCGAGCTGCGCGCCCAGGCCGGCGACTACCACCTCATGCTGGGCAACGAGTCGTCGTTTGCTCTCTCGCGCATCGCCTACCTGCTCGGCCTCAGGGGTCCCGCCCTCGACGTGCAGACGGCCTGCTCGACGGGCGGCGTGGCCATCCACCTGGCCGTGGAGGCGCTGCGCCGCGGCGAGGCCGACATGATGCTCGTGGGTGGCGGCCGCATCCAGCCGCCCTTCCGGGCCGGCTACCGCTACCGCGAGGGGCAGCCGCTGGCCCGCGACGGCCGCATCCGCGCCTTCGATGCCGAGGCCTCGGGCATGGTGCAGGGCCATGGCGTGGCCTTCGTGCTGCTCAAGCCGCTGGCGGCGGCCCTGCGCGACGGCGACCACATCCACGCCGTCATCCGCGGCTCGGCCATCAACAACGACGGAGGCGACAAGACGGCCTTCACGGCGCCCAGCGCCACGGGCCAGGCCGAGGTGATCGAGATGGCGTGGCGCCGCGCCGGCATCGAGCCCGAAGCCATCGGCCTCGTCGAGGCGCACGGCACCGGCACCCTGCTGGGCGACCCCATCGAGTTGACGGGCCTGGCACAGGCGTTCCGCAAGTTCACGAGCAAACGCCACTTCTGCGCGCTGCACAGCGTCAAGACCCACATCGGCCATCTCGACGCCGGCGCCGGCATCATCGGACTCATCACGGCGGCGCTCGCCCTCGAGCGTCAGCAACTGCCGCCGGTACGGCACTTCCGGCAGCCCAACCCGCACATCGACTGGGGGGCGGCTCCCTTCTTCGTCAGCGCGCGCGCACAGCCCTGGCCGCGCAACGAGGGGCGCCCACGTCTGGCCGGCGTCAGCTCGTTCGGGCTGGGCGGCACCAATGCCCACATCGTACTCGAAGAGGCACCTCCCCTGCCCGCCACCGAGCCCTCGCCACGCACCCTCGAGTGGCTCTGCCTTTCGGCAAAAACCGAACAGGCGCTGCACCGGCAGGCCGATCAGATAGCCGCATGGCTGGAGCGACACCCGGAATCGGCCCTGGCCGACGTGGCCTTCACCCTGGCGCACCGCCCGTTGCTGCCCGAACGGCTGGCCGTCATTGCCGCCAACCGCGACGAAGCCATCGCGCTGCTGCGCAGCCGAAAGGGCCGGCAGGTGGTGCGCGGCACGGCGGGCGGCACCCGCAAGGTGGCCTTCCTCTTCCCGGGTGGCGGGGCGCAGTACGCGGGCATGGCCGCGGGGCTGTACGCCGCACTGCCCGTCTTCCGGCGCTGGGCCGACCAACTGACGGCCCTCGTCCATCAGCGGCACGGCCTCGACCTCGGCTGGCTGTTTGCGGAAGCGGATGAGGCGCGCCAGCGCCAGATCGAAAAGCCCTCATGGGCGCTGGCCTCGCTCTTCGTGGTCGAGCTGGCCATGGCGCGCACGCTCGAGCACTTCGGGCTGCGACCCGACCTGCTCATCGGGCACAGCGCCGGCGAATACGTCGCGGCCCACCTCTCCGGCGTTTTCTCGCTCGAGGACGCGCTCGACCTGGCCGTGCTGCGCGGCAAGCTGTTCGAGCGCCTGCCCGCCGACGGCGCCATGCTGAGCGTGTCGATGGACGAAGGCGCGCTGCGCGCCCGCCTCGACGAGCAGTGCTGCATCTCGGTCGTCAACAAGCCCGACAACTGCGTGGTGTCGGGGCCGGCCGCAGCCATAGACGCACTCGAGGCTCGCCTGCAGCGCGACGGCATCGAATGCCGCCGCATCCACATCCGGGTGGCGGCCCACTCGCCCCAGGTGGAGCCCATCCTGGACGAGTTTGCGCAGGCACTTGAAAAAATCGAAATGAAGCGCCCCACCCTGCCCTTCATCTCCAACCTGACCGGCGAGCTGGCCGATCCGGCACGCGTGGCCAGCCCGCAGTATTGGCTCGACCACCTGCGCCACACCGTGCGCTTCGCCGACGGTCTCGACACGCTGCTGCGATCGGACGTCGCATGCCTGGTGGAAGTGGGTCCCGGGCAGACGCTGAGCACGTTCGCGCGACAGCACCCGGCCTGGACAAAAGACAAACTGGCCGTGGCCACCATCCGCCACCCCCGTGAGCGCACCGACGACACCGCCTTCCTCCTGCGCAGCCTCGCCACGCTGTGGAGCGAAGGCCTGCCCGTGCGGGCCGAGGCGCTGTTCGAGGAAAAACGCCGCCGCGTGCCGCTGCCGGGCTATCCCTTTGCGCGCGTGCGCCACTGGATCGAGCCGGCCCGAACCGCGCAAGATCCCCCTGCATCGGCTCCGACCACCAACGCCCCGGCGCAGCCACTCGAAACCCGGGATCCAGCAAGGGAAGCGGCCGTTGCCCAAGTTTTACCATCCGAAATAAATCGCGAGAAAATTCTGGAAAAGGAAATTAAAAAGGTGTTATCCGAGCTGAGCGGCATGGCCGACGACCAGCTCGATGCGGAAGCCAGCTTCCTCGAGCTGGGCTTCGACTCGCTGTTCCTCAGTCAGGTGGTCATCGCGCTGAACCGCCATTTCGGCACCGAAATCGCCTTCCGCCAGCTCTTCGAAGACACGCCCGACATCGCCTCGCTGGCCCGCTGGCTCGACGAGGTGCTGCCGCCGGAAGCGTTCCGCCCTACCCCTGCACCGGCCGCCGGGCCGCATTTGCCGAAAGGCGAATCTGCGGCTGCCGCCTCGCCTGCCGACCTGCAGACCCGCGTGCAGGCATTGGCGGAAGCCGGCCAATCGGATCTGGCCGACATCGTCCGTCGCCAGCTCGAGCTCATGCAGCGCCAGCTCGAACTGCTGAGCGGCGCGGCTGCTACGCCGGACGCGCCCACAGCCGCGACGACGAACCCGCCTGCCGAATCCGCCACCCGCCAGGCTGGCCCCACCCGACCGCCGCGCGGCGTCACGGCCAAGCTGAAGCCGAGCGGCGGGACGGGTCCGCTCAGCCTGAGCGGCGAGCAGGAACGCTGGCTGCGCGCCTTCGTCGAGCGCTACAACCGCAAGACGGCCCGCTCCAAGGCCCAGGCCGCCCGACACAAACGCGTCTATGCCGACCCGCGCTCCGTGACGGGCTTCCACCGGCTGTGGAAGGAGGTGACCTACCAGCTCGCTGCCGAGCGCTCGGCCGGCAGCCGCTTCACCGACCTCGACGGCAACGAGTACATCGACTACGTGATGAGCTACGGCGTGGCCCTCTTCGGCCACTCGCCCGCGTTCGTGCGGGCGGCGGTGCAACGACAGCTCGAGCGCGGCACGGCCCTCGACCTGCTGTCACCGCTGGCCACCGAGGTGGGCGAGCTGCTGACGCGCCTGTCGGGCAAGGATCGCATGACGCTGGCCAACACCGGCACCGAGGCGCTGGTGGCGGCCGTGCGGGCGGCGCGGGCAGCCACGGGGCGCGACCGCATTGCCGTGTTCGACACCGATTACCACGGCCTGACCGACGAGTTTCTGCTGCGCGCCTTCCAGTTTGGCGAGCAGCAGCGCGTGGCGCCGCTGGCCCCCGGCATTCCCCGATTCCTGGCCGAGCACGTGCTGGTGCTCGACTACAACCGGCCCGAGGAGGCGCTGGCCCGCATCGAGGCCGAAGCCGACACACTGGCTGCGGTGGTGGTGGAACCGGTGCAGGCGCAGAACCCGCACTGGCAACACTTCGAGCTGATGCCGCGCCTGCGCGCCCTGACCGAGCGGCTCGACGTGCCGCTCATTTTCGACGAAATCATCAACGGCTTCCGGCTGCACCAGCGCGGCGCGCAGGCCTGGTACGGCGTGGAAGCCGACATCGTGGCCTACGGCAAGGCCATCTCGGGCGGCCTGCCGCTGGCCGCCATCGCCGGGGCCGAGCGCTACCTGCAGGTCTTCGACGGCGGCCAGTGGCAGTTCGGCGACGACTCGGCGCCCGAGGCCGCGCTCACCTACTTTGCCGGTACCTTCATCAAGAACCCCGTCAGCCTCGCTGCCGCCCACGCCGCCCTCTCGGAAATCGAGCGGCAGGGCCCGGCCCTGCAGGAAGGGCTCAACCGCAAGGGCTACGACTTCGCCCGGGCGCTGGCCGACCTGTTCCGTCGCACGGGCGCGCCCCTGTACGTCACCTCCACTGCTTCCATCTTCAACATCAAGTTTGCCGACGGCAACCCGCTCAACCAGCTCTTCTTCCCGCTGCTGGCCCTCAACGGCGTGCACATGCGGGCGCGCCCCTGCTTCCTGTCGACGGCGCACAGCGAAGACGACCTGGCGCAGACGCTCGAAGCCGTCGAGGCTACGGTCGAGGAGCTGCTGGCCCACGGCATCATGCAGCCCTGGACGGGCGACGACCTCAACGCCGTGGTGCCGCCGCCCTGGTGGCAGGACGACGCCCCCGACGAGGGTCCCGAGGGCCGCTCCGCCACGGCCCCCGTGCGCCTTTCGGCAAATGAAGCCCCGCTGACGGACGGCCAGCAGGAGATTTTCCTGCAACACCAGGTGTCGCCAGAGGCGGGCAAGGCATATGTCATCGGCACGCAGATACGCCTGCGCGGCCCGCTCGACCGGCCGGCCCTCGAAAAGGCGCTCGAAACGCTCATCGCGCGCCACGAGGCCCTGCGCATGACCATCGCGCCGGACGGCCGACACATGCGCATCGCGCCCGACCGGCCGCTCGAGCTGCCCTTCGACGACCTGTCGGACATGGCCGCGCCGGAGCGGGAGGCGGCCTTCGAGGCGCTCTTGCGGCAGGAGGCCGACACGCCTTTCGACCTCGAGGCCGGGCCATTGACGCGGTTCCGCCTGGTGCGGCTGGCACCCGACGAGCACGTGCTGCTGCTCACGGCTCACCACATCGCCTGCGACGGCTGGAGCCTGGGCATCCTGACGCGCGAGCTGGGCACGCTCTATGCCAGCCAGACCGACCGCCGCATGCCACTGGCGCCGCCCGTTGGCATCAGCCGGTTTGCGCGCGAGGAGGCGGCATGGCGCCAGAGCGACGACTTCCGGAAAACGCTGGATTGGTGGCGGGCTCAGTTTGCCGAAAGCGTGCCCGCACTCGAGCTGCCGACCGACTACCCGCGCCCGAAGGAGCGCTCGTGGCGTGGCGGCATGGAGCGGCTGCGCCTGCGGGCGCCATTTGCCGAAAGGCTGAAAAAAGCGGCGGGCAGGGAGCGCACCACGCTCTACGTGTGGATGCTGGCGGCCTTCGAGGCCTACCTGCATCGCCTCAGCGGCGCCGACGAGCTGGTGGTGGGCATCCCCGTGGCGGGCCACAACCTGCCGGGCTACCAGCAACTGGTAGGGCACGCCATCAACCTGTTGCCGCTGCGCAGCCGCATCGACGGGCGCGCCCCCTTCCGGCAGTGGCTGCACGAAGTGCGCGGCCTGCTGCTCGACGCCTTCGAGCACCAGCGGCTCAGCTTCGGCCGGCTGGTGCGGGAGCTCGAGCTGCCGCGGCGGGCCGAGCGCAACACGCTGGTCTCCATCGCCTTCAACATGGACAGCCCGCTGGAAGGGCTGGACTACGGAGCGCTTGAGGTGGAGACGCACCCGCTGCCGCGCCTGTACGAGACCTTCGACATCTACATCAACCTCAAGCCCGTGGGCGAGGAGGTGTGGTTCGAGTGGAACTACAACGCCGACCTGTGGCGCCCCGAAACCATCCGGATGCGGCTGGCCGAGTTCGAGCACCTGCTGCACGCCCTGCTCGAGACGCCGGCGTGCCCGGTGGACCGGCTCGAGCTGGTGCCCCCCGCCGAAAAACGGCTGCTGCACATCTGGCAGCACGGCCCCAGGGGCACGTTCGAGTGGCGCCACACCCTGCACGCTGCCATGGAGGCTGCCGCCAAAAGACAGCCCGACAAGGTGGCCGTACGCGGCGGCGAGGAGCAGCTCACCTATGCCGCACTCGACGCCATGGCCAACAAGGTGGCGCACGCCCTCATCGCTGCGGGCGTGCGGCCCGGCCAGCGCGTGGCCGTCATGCTCGAGCGCACGCCCCGCATGTTGGCAGCACTTTACGGCATCCTGAAGGCGGGCGCGGCCTACGTGCCGGTCGAGCCGTTCAATCCCGAGGCACGCGTGCGCCACATCGCGACCGATGCGGCTTGTGTCTGTATCCTTTCGGAAAATGCGCACGGCCGCCTTGCCCGCGCTGCCGACATTCCCGTCGTCGACCTCGACGCGCTCGACTACGATGCGCTGCCCGATGCACCGCCCCGGGTTGCGGTGCCGCCCCATGCCGAAGCCTACGTCATCTACACCTCCGGCTCGACGGGTTTGCCGAAAGGCGTGGCCATCACGCACCAGGCGGCGGCCCACACGCTGCACGCCATCGACACACTGTGGCGGGTGGGGGCCGACGACGTGTGCCTCTCGGTGTCGAGCATGTCGTTCGACATGAGCATCCCCGACTACTTCCTCGTGCCTGCGCGTGGCGCCACGCTCGTGCTGGCCGACGACGCCACGCGCCGCGACGGACTGGCCCTGCGCACCCTCATGGAGGAGGTGCGGCCTACCGTCATGCAGGCCACGCCGGCCACCTGGCGCCTGCTGCTGGTGAGCGGCTGGGAAGGGCAGCCGACGCTCAGAGCCGTGGCGGGCGGCGAGGCGCTGCCCAAGGCGCTGGCGGCCGAGCTGTTGCCCCGCGTGGCAGCCCTGTGGAACGGCTACGGCCCCACCGAGACGACCATCTACGCCACCTGGCAGCGCGTGCAGCCCCGCGACCTGGATGCGCCTTTCGGCGAAACGGTGCCCATCGGTCGGCCCCTGCCCAATGTGGTGCTGAGCGTGCGCGACGCCAGCGGTCAGACGTTGCCGCCCTGCATCGCGGGCGAGCTGTGGATTGGCGGGCCGGGCGTGGCTGCCGGCTACCTGGGCCAGCCCGAGCTGACGGCCCGACACTTCGTCGAGGGCACCAACGGCATGAGCGGCCAGCGCTGGTACCGCACCGGCGACCGCGTGCGCCATTTGCCGACAGGCGAACTGGAATTCCTCGGCCGCCTCGACGGCCAGGTCAAGGTCAGGGGCTATCGCATCGAGACGGGCGAGGTGGAGGCGGCACTGCAAGAGCTGGATGAGGTGCAGGAGGCCGTCGTCGGTCTGTGGGACGAGGAGCAGGCGCTGGTGGCGTGGTACGTCCCTGCCCACCCCGATGTGGAAGCACAGCAGTTGCGCACCGCCCTTGCCCGACGCCTGCCCGATTGGATGGTGCCGACGCATTTCGTCTGCATGGAAGCGCTGCCGCGCAACAACAGCCTGAAGATCGACCGCAAAGCCTTGCCGCTGCCGCAAAAAACCCGAGGCAGCCACACGCCCGCCGACGACACGCCCCTCACGCCGCTGATGGCGTGGCTGGCCGACCTGTGGGAAGGACTGCTGGGCCAGCGCCCCGGCCCCGAAGACGACTTCTTCGCGCTGGGTGGACACTCGCTGCTGGCCACCGACCTCATGGCTCGCATCTGGAAGGAAAAGGGCATCCGGCTGCCGCTCTCGGCCCTGCTGCAGCACAGCACCCTGCGCGCCCTGGCCGCCCTGCTCGAGGAGCGGCAGCAGCCACGCCAACCGGCGCACTTCAGCTCGCTGGTGCCCATCCGCACCGAAGGCGACAAGCCGGCCCTCTTCCTGGTGCACGGCGGAGGCCTGCACGTGCTATTCTACGAAGCGCTCACGCGCCACCTGCCGGCCGACCGCCCCATCTACGCGCTGCAGGCGCGCGGCCTCGACGGCGAGGAGGAGCCGCTCGACACCATCGAGGCCATGGCGGCCCACTACCTCAGCGAAATCCGACAGGTGCAGCCCCAGGGGCCCTACCACCTGGCCGGCTACTCGCTGGGCGGCCTCATCGCTTGGGAGATGGCGCGGCAGCTCACCGAAGCAGGCCACCAGGTGGGCGAGGTAGCGCTGTTCGATGCCGTGGCGGCCCAGGCCAGCGGCAAGGGCCGGTGGTGGAAGCGACTCAAGAAAACGGGCTACACGCTGCAAATGCTGGCCACGGCCCCCGCACAGACGCTGGCCTACAAGGGCCACGTGCTGCAGACGCAGCTCAAGAGCCTGTTCGGCAAATGGCGACTGGCATGGCTCGACCGCCGCACCAACCAGATTCGGGAAGGCTACCTGCCTTACGGCAAAAAGGTATACGAAAAGTGCCTGGAAGCCTATGCCAAATACCGGCTGCGGCCGGCCCCCGTGCGTGTGACTGTCTTCAGGGCCAAAGAGCAGATGTTCTACCTCGAAGACCCCGAATACCTCGGCTGGAAGGAAGTGGCGAAGGCCGGCGTCGACGTGGTCGGGGTAGGCGGCAACCACCTGACCCTGTTCGAAGAACCACACGTGGCCGACATGGCCCGTGCCTTGCAGCAAAAACTCGAAGCCAAAGACTTTCCCGACACCCAATCAGTACACACAAAATCTCTGATTCCATGACACGACATTTCTCCACCACACCCCCCACACTCCATGAAACGACTTTCCATATCCTCCACGACCCCGCCGGTGCTGTGCTGGCTCACCCAATGGCCGCACTGGGTCCACTGGGCGCGTCGCCGCCGCAACTGGCTGTCGGCTGAGGAGCAGCAAAGACTGGCCAGCTACAAGAAGGAAGCCGCCGCCGGGCGGTTTCTCGTGCATCGCGTGCTGGCCCGCCGCCTGCTTGCGCACCCCTTGGGCGTGCCCCCGCAGGATGTCCCCCTGCGCACCGACGCACATGGCAAACCCTTCCTCGAATCGCACCCCCACATCGCCGTAAGTTTCAGCCACTCAGGCCCCTGGCTGGCCGTGGCGCTGGGCTGTGGCGACGTTCATCTCGGCCTCGACGTCGAGCGGGTATTGCCCGACTTCGATTTTCGGCCCATCGCCGAGGCGTATTTCCACCCCGAAGTGCGGGCCCGCCTGAAACGACCGGAAGACTTCTTCCGCGCCTGGACGCTGCGCGAAGCAGTAGCCAAGGCACTGGGCACGGGCATCACCGACGAGCTGCTGGCAAGGAAAGACGAGGAGCTGCTGCCCCCTCGAGCCCAGGTGCATTAC